>JAJYAW010000013.1 GCA_021779335.1 Myxococcales bacterium
GGAGCGCCAGCGGGCCGCTGCTCCCGCCGCCGCAGCCGCCGCAGCCGCCCGGGGGCGGGGGCGGCCCGGCCGCCGCCAGCACCGGGTGGTTGGTGGCGTAGCACTGACCGTCGCGGCACTGGCCCACCGGGCAGGTCACCCCGGTGCACGGGTCGTCGACGCAGATGCCGGCCTGGCAGACCTGGCCGGCGCCGCAGGCGGTGCCCACGCAGGGGTCGGCCTGGCAGCTCCCGTCCACGCAGGTCTGGCTCGGCGAGCAGCTCTTCCCGACGCAGGGGTCCGCCACGCAGAAGCCGTCGGCGCTGCACTTCTCGCCGCTGCGGCAGGTGACGATGGCGCAGGCCTGCACGCAGTCGCCCTGGCGGCAGAAGGTGCCGGACGGGCAGAGGACGCCGCTGCAGCGGTCGGCCACGCAGCCGCCGTTCTGGCAGAGCTGGCCCGCCGGGCAGCCCACCGCGTAGCAGGCGCCGCCGGTGCAGTAGCCGCCGGCGCAGGTGGAGCCGGTGCCGCACTTGATGACCGACGGGTCGCACGGGTCGCTGCAGGTGCCGCCGTTGCAGACGTTGCCGGGGGCGCAGGCGCCGCCGGTCGCGCCGCAGGTGGTGACGATGCAGGCGCCCCCGAAGCAGAAGTAGCCCTCGCGGCAGAGCTTCTCCACGCCGTCGCAGGCCGACTCGACGCAGACGCCGTTCTGGCAGGCGAAGCCGGCGCCGCACTGGGCCCCCTCGTCCACCAGGCCGTTGCAGTCGTCGTCCTTGCCGTTGCAGAGCTCGGGCCCGGGCAGCGTCTGCTGCTCGCACGGGCCGAACTGACCGCTGGCCTGGCAGAACTGGAAGCCCTTGACGCAGACGCTGGCGGGGTCGTCGGCCTTGAAGACGGCGCCGGCCGGGCCGGTCCAGCAGCTCACCTTCTCGGTGGTGGCGAGGTCGGGCTTGGTGGGATCGGTGGCGCTCGGCTTGAACTGGCAGGACATGCAGTAGGGCGGCCCGTCGTCGAGCATCCCGTTGCAGTTCTGGTCGAGGCCGTCGTTGCAGATCTCGGCGGTCGGGACCACCTCGTCCACGCAGGGGGCGTTCCAGTCCTTGCTGGCGGTGCAGGTCTGCGTGCCGGCGTGGCAGAGCCCCACCCCGGCGCTGCCGGCCGGGCCGTCGTAGCAGCCCCGCACCTGGCCCGGCGTGCACTGCCCGCACTGGTCGAGCTGGCCGTCGCAGTTGCGATCCAGGGCCAGCGCGCCGCCCTCCGGCGTGGCGCAGGGATCCGCCACCGGCGTCACCTCGCCGGCGCAGGCGCCCCAGCCGCCGGAGGCGCAGGTGCGCGTCCCGGAGGTGCAGATGCCGACCCCGAGGGTGCCGGGCGGGCCCGAGTAGCAGGACTCGGAGAGCGGCACGAGCGGCGGCCCCTTGGAGAGGTCGTCGACGGCGCCGTTGCAGTCGTCGTCGAGGCCGTTGCAGACCTCGGGGGCGGGGAGCACCTCGCCCTGGCAGGCGGAGTACCCGTAGCTGCCGTCCGGGTTCAGCTGGCAGGTCTCGACGCCGGCGCGGCACTGGCCGACGCCCTGCGTGCCCGCCGGGCCGTCGTAGCAGCCCTGCTCCAGGTTCTCGTCCACCAGCCCGTTGCAGTTGTCGTCGACGCCGTTGCAGATCTCCGGCTGCGGCGTGCTGGTCGGGGTGCAGACGCGGTTGCCGGCGGCGTCGCAGGTGAGCACGCCCTTCGCGCAGGCGCCCAGCAGGCCGGTGTCGCAGGCCACGCCGGAGGCGGTGCAGCCGGCCCCCAGGTTGAAGAGGGTGTTGAGCACCAGGCGCGAGCCGCCCACCTGGAAGCTCCCCTGCACGCCGGAGTAGCTGTGGCCGCCGAGGTAGACGATGGAGCCGTGGCCGGTGGCCCGGTCACGGAAGGTGAAGAAGTCCCAGTCGCGCGACACCGACGGGGAGCCCGAGGCGTACCTGGTGCCGATGAGCCGGGTCACGCCGGGCTGGTAGTTCCGCGAGGGGTCGGTCGTGTCGTCCGGCTTGTAGTCCTCGATGGCGCCCGTGTACGGCTTGAAGGGGAAGTCGCCGAGCTGCAGGAGGGGCGAGGCGAAGTTGGCGACGCCGTCCGGCGTGTAGCTGGCGGCGGGGAAGGGGTTGGTGGGGAGCTGGTTGTAGCGGACGCCGGTCCTGGTCTGGAACCGGGTGCTCGGGTCGCCGTCCTGGTAGTCCGCCGTGTAGCTCGTGCTGGTCAGGCCGGAGAAGGCCCCCTCGAACGAGCCCAGGCCGGCGCACTCGGCGAAGACGTCGCCGCCGGCCGCCGAGAAGGCGCCCACCGTCTGGAGCACCTGGGCGACCTGGTCCGGCTGGTAGCGGGACCCGAGGCACTTGCAGGCCGACGAGTAGTCGGAGCAGGAGCCCGGGGCCACCCAGTGGGGCACCCAGAGGATCTGGTAGCCGCCCCGGCCGAAGGCGGAGGTCCGCCAGTCGGTCGAGCCGGGGGCGGGCAGGAAGTCGGCCAGGCCGAGCCGGTCGTAGATCTCGCCGTGCGGCCCGGCCGCCGTGCCGCCCGCCGTGCCGGTGCCGATGCCGGCCATGGCCAGGTACTGGCGGATGACCGGCTCGGCGTTCTTGGGGTCGCTCAGGCAGGTCCAGCTCGTCCCGGAGGCGTCCTTGACGCAGCTCGCGCTGCTGGAGGTGTTGCAGGTGGAGCTCGGCGCGGAGGTCCTGACCGAGAGGTTGCCCGAGCCGATGTCCAGGAGCGCCAGCTTGGGGGCCACCGCGCCGCCGGCGCTCCAGCCGCCCGCCATGGTCTTGGCCACGCTGGCCTGGAAGGCCACGTTGGAGACGTGCACGTTGACGGTGCCGAAGGCGGCCTGGTTGGCCTTCATGACCGCGATGGCCTTGGCGGCGTCGCTGCCGTCCACCACGAACGGGCCGCCCATGTAGCTGATCTTGGCGGCCGCCGTGGGCGAGGCGCCGGGCTGGCCGGTGGCCCAGTCGAGCTCGAGCACCGGGAAGCCGCCGTCGTACTGGATGGCGAGATCGTAGCCATCGAGCTTGGCCTTCTGCGGATCGATGACCCAGTAGACCGCCACGTCGTTGCGGATGAGCTGGTAGACGAGGCCGTAGGCCTTGATGACGTCGCCCTGCGAGAGCGCCTGCGGGCACTGCACCCCGGAGGCGGTGGTGTAGCCCGTCTTGGTGCAGCTGGCCGTGGCGGTGTCGAGGCCGTCGGCCGCCTGGCGCGTGCACTGGTAGCAGACGTCCATGGGGATGACGAGCGAGCCCCGGGCGAAGGTCTTCACGCCCGGCTGGAAGTCGCCGCAGGAGGGGGCCAGGAGCGGCAGCGAGAGCCCGACGAGCAGGAAGGGGGCGAGCCCCGCGAACAGGCGGGCGGAGGTCGGGCGGCGGGTCGGCATGGCGGTCTCCTCGAGCGCGGATCGTACCACGGGCGCGGGACGGCCATGGAGCCGCCGTGTCGTCGCAGGGCGCACACGCTGCGGGCCATGAGGGGCCGCGACCGCCGCCGCCCGCGCGGTTGACTCCTCCCGGTGCGCGTGCGATCCGGGGACGTGCCCGCGCCGCCCCTCGCCCCGCCCGCGCCCTCGCCCGCGGGGCCCCTCCCGGAGCGGACCGGCGCGCTCCTCGCCACCTGGGGCGCCGCGGTGGCCGGCATCGCGGCGGCGCGGCTGCTGGCCCGGGCCGATCCCACCGGCCTGCTCGCCGCCAACCTGGCCGGCGTGGCGGCCCTCCTCTTCATCTGGCTCCCCGACCGCCGGCTGCGCGCCCGCGGCGAGGACTGGGACGCCTACGGCGCGCCCCGCCACCGCCTGGCGGATCCCCGCGCCTGGCGCGAGCTGGCGCGCGGGGCCGGGCAGGGGCTGCTGGCCTGCGCCGTCGTCTTCCCGCCCTTCGTGGGGCTCTTCTGGCTCTTCGCCGCCACGCTGCCGCACCTGCCGCCCGGGCTGGCCGGCTGGCTGGCCCCGTACCTCGGGGTGCCGGCCTTCGCCTTCCGGCTGCCCGACCAGCTCCCGCTCCGGGTGGCGGTGCAGCTCCTGGTGGTGGCGCTCCCGGAGGAGCTCTTCTACCGGGGCTGGCTCCAGACCAGCCTCGCCCGGCGGGCGCCCGGCCGCGGCGTCACCGTGCTCGGGGCGCGCCTGGGCCGGGGCTTCCTCCTGACCCAGGCGCTCTTCGCGCTGGGCCACCTGGTCACGCTGCAGCCCTGGCGGATCGGCACCTTCGTCCCCGGGCTGCTCTTCGGCTGGCTGCGCGAGCGGAGCGGCGGCCTGGCGGCGCCGGTGGTCGCCCACGGCCTCTCCAACCTCCTCCTGACCACCCTGGAGCGCTCCTTCTACGGCTGAGGCGCCCCGCGGCTGACAGGGCCGCCGCGCGGCGCTACAACCCTGCCATGCCCCCGACCATCCGAGCCATGCTGGAGGAGCAGGAGGCGCGCACCTTCCACCCGCGCGCCGCCCTCTCGTCGGCCACGCGGGGGCGCCAGCGGCCGGAGCCCGAGGACGACATGCGCCCCGCCTACCAGCGGGACCGCGACCGGCTCCTCCACTGCAAGTCCTTCCGGCGGCTCAAGGGGAAGACCCAGGTCTTCCTGGCGCCGCGCGGGGACCACTACCGCAACCGGCTGACCCACACGCTGGAGGTGGCGCAGGTGGGCCGCTCCATCGCCCGGGCCCTGCGGCTCAACGAGATGCTGGTGGAGGCCACGGTCATGGGCCACGACCTGGGCCACACCCCCTTCGGCCACGCCGGCGAGCGGGTGCTGGCCGAGGCGGTGGCGGGCGGCTTCCACCACGTCCTCCAGTCGGTCCGGGTGGTGGAGGTGCTGGAGAAGGACGGGGCCGGCCTCAACCTGACCGCCGAGGTGCGCGACGGCATCCTGCGCCACTCCAAGGGCAAGGGCGGCCTGCTCATGCGCGGCGGCGGGGCCGGGGCCCTCACGCTGGAGGCGGAGATCGTCCGGCTGGCCGACGTCATCGCCTACGTCAACCACGACCTGGACGACGCGGTGCGGGCCGGGCTGCTCACCGAGGGCGAGGTGCCGGCGGAGATCCGGCGCGCCCTGGGCGGCCGCCACTCCGAGCGGCTGGCCACCCTCATCCGCGACGTCATCGTCCACACCGACCTGGACGGCGGCGGCCACGTCGGGCTCTCGCCGGAGGTGCACGGCGCCCTGCTGGCGCTGCGCGACTTCCTCTACGCCCGCGTCTACGAGAACCCGGTGGTGCACGAGGAGTTCGTCAAGGCGCAGCGCATCCTGCTCGACCTCTACCGGTGGTGCGTGGAGGACGGGGCCAGGCTGGAGCGGGGCTTCGGCGTGGCGCCGCGCCCGGGCGAGACGCTGGAGCGGGCCGTCACCGACTTCATCTCGGGCATGACCGACCGGTTCGCCCTGGCCACCTGGGAGGGGCTGTTCGTGCCGCGCCCCTGGGCCATCGTCTGATCCCGCGGCGCCGTCGCGACGCGGCGTTTGACAGGCCGGGGCGCCGCACCTAGCATCGAAAACCGCCCTGAAACCGAGGACGAAGACACCACATGAGCGAAGACATCGCCGTCGGAATCGACCTCGGAACCAGCTACTCCTGCGTGGCCGTCGCCGTCGACGGCAAGCCCCAGGTCATCCCCAACGAGTGGGGCGAGCACACCCACGCCTCGGTGGTGAGCTTCCTGGACGACGGCCACGTCCTGGTCGGCAACGACGCCAAGAAGAACATCATCACCAACGCCGAGCACACCGTCTACTCGGCCAAGCGGCTCATCGGCCGCTTCTACTTCTCCGACGAGGTGAAGAAGGCCCAGGCGGTGATGCCCTACGGCATCGTGGAGGGGCCCAACAACTCGGTCCGCATCCAGGTGCGCGACAGGACCCTGGCCATCCCCGAGATCTCCGCGCTGGTCCTCAAGGAGATGAAGGCCATCGCCGAGACGCACCTGGGGCGCGAGGTGAAGAAGGCGGTGGTCACCTGCCCGGCCTACTTCAACGACAACCAGCGCCAGGCCACCAAGGACGCGGGCCGCATCGCCGGGCTGGAGGTCCTGCGCATCATCAACGAGCCGACCGCGGCGGCGCTGGCCTACGGCTTCGGAAAGGACATCTCCCAGAAGATCTGCGTCTACGACCTGGGCGGCGGCACCTTCGACGTCTCCATCCTCGAGATCGGCAAGGACGTCTTCGAGGTGCTCTCCACCGCCGGCGACACCTACCTGGGCGGCGACGACTTCGACGATCGCATCATGGCCTGGCTGGCCGACGACTTCCTCAAGGCCCACGGCCTGGACCTGCGCCAGAACAAGTTCTGCCTGCAGATGCTCAAGGAGGCGGGGGAGCGGGCCAAGATCGAGGTGGGGCGCGACGGGGTGGCCGAGATCAGCGTCCCGGGCATCTGCCAGTCGCCCGAGGGGCAGGTGCTGGACCTGACGGCGCGGCTGCAGCAGGACCAGTTCAACCGGATGGTGATGGACCTGGTGCAGCGCACCTTCAAGGTGTGCGACGAGGCGCTCCAGTCGGCCCGCCTCACCGCCGCCGACGTCGACGCCGTCATCCTGGTGGGCGGCCCGACCCGGCTCCCCATCATCCGCACCTCGGTGCGCCACTACTTCCAGAAGGATCCGCTCACCGGGGTGGACCCGGACCAGGTGGTGGCCCTGGGCGCCGCCATCCAGGGCGCGGCGCTGCTCTCCACCTCGGCGGCCGAGTACGGCCAGGCCAGCTACCTGCTCGACGTCACGCCGCTCTCGCTGCGCGTCGGCACGGTGGGGGGCTTCTCCGAGAAGATCATCGACAAGAACACGCCCATCCCCATCGAGAAGTCCAAGACCTTCACCACCAGCCGCGACGGCCAGGACCGCGTCAAGATCCGCGTCTACCAGGGCGAGTCGAGCAAGGTGGACGGCTGCGAGCTGCTCGGCGAGTTCGAGTTCACCGGCTTCCGCATCGGCTACCGCGGGGAGGTGCAGATCCAGGTGACCTTCGAGATCGACTCGAACGGCATCGTCAACGTCGCGGCCACCGACCTGGAGACCGGCCAGAAGACCTCCACCACCATCAGCCTCTCGTCCGGCCTGTCGGAGCAGGACCTGCAGAGGGCCATCGACGACAACGCCGGCATGGAGCTGGCCGCGCGCCAGCCCTGAGCCCGACCACCCGCCCGAGCCGCCGCCATGGACGCGCAGTTCCTCATCGAGATCGAGACCCTGGCCGCCGTGCTGGATCAGCTCGACTACTACGGCGTGCTCAAGCTCCAGCAGGGCGCCGGCGCCGCCGACGTCAAGGCCGCCTACTACCGCGAGTCGCGCGCCTACCACCCGGACCGCTTCGCCGCGGTGGAGAGCGCCGAGCTCAAGGAGCTCATCGGCCGCATCTACCGGCGCATCAACGAGGCCTACACCGTGCTGCGCGACGACCAGAAGCGGGTGCGCTACCTGGCCGACGTGACCGGGCCGGACCGGGCCAGGAAGCTGCGCTTCACCGAGGCCGAGGAGGCCGCGGTGAGCCAGGAGCAGAAGAAGAAGCTGGAGGAGCAGTTCGGCCAGACGCCCAACGGGCGGAAGTTCTACGCCACCGCCGCGCTGGAGCTGAAGGCGGAGCGCTGGGAGGCGGCCGAGCGCGCCTTGAAGAGCGCCCTCATGTACGAGCCCGGCAACCCGAAGTTCAAGGAGCAGCTGGCGGCGGTGCAGGCGGAGCTGGAGAAGACCCGCGTCAAGGGCGACTACCGCATCAAGTGACGTCCTCCGGCGCCGCCACGCTGGACCTGGTGATCCTGGGGCTGCTGCTCCTCTTCGCCGTGGCGGGGGCCTTCTCCGGGGCGCTGCGGCAGCTCTTCCGGCTCGGCGGGGTGGTGGCCGGCTGGCTGGCGGCGAGCCGCCTGGCGCCGCGGCTGGCGGGCCCGGTGCTGGGCTCCCACGCCACCTCGTGGCAGCGCGCGGCGCTGGCGGTCGGCTGCTTCGTGGCCGCGGTGCTGCTGGTGGGGCTGCTGGGGCGGGCCGTGGCGAAGCGACTCCAGGGGCCGGGCGGCTCGCCCGGGCCGGCCGACCGGGCGGCCGGCGCCTTGCTCGGCGGCCTCAAGGCCGGCCTGGCCGTCTGGGTGCTCCTCTCGGCGCTGGCCCTGGCCCGCGGCCCCATCGTGGTGGGCAGCTTCCGGCTCGACGTGCGGGCCTCCGACTTCGGCTCGCTGGCCGCGCGCTACAACCTGCTCGAGGCGGCGGCGCCGGAGGAGGCCGGCCGCCTCGAGCGGCTGCTCGACAAGGCCGCGCCGAGATAGCCGGAGAGGGGCGCCCCGGGCGGGGCGCAGCGGGCCCCGCCAGCGGATCTGCCGGGCCCCCAGCAGGCGTGCTAGATAGGCACTCCCATGGCCACGTCCAACCTGCCCGTCCTCGAGTTCATCCTCAAGAATTACAAGAACTTCAACGCTCGCGCGACGCGAGACGCGCTGCTCGCCTACTGGCGGCACGTCGAGGGCGGCGGCAAGATGTTCTGGGCGGTGGCGGGCGCCATGTCGTCGGCGCAGCTCGGCATCACCATGGCCCCGGCCATCCGCGCCGGCCTCATCCACGGCCTCTCGGTGACCGGCGCCAACCTGGAGGAGTCGCTCTTCCGGCTGGTGGCGCACCACGGCTACAAGGACTTCCCCGAGTACCGCTACTTCACCAAGGCGGACGACACCAGGATCCTCGAGGACCGGATGCGCCGCGTCACGGACACCTCCATCCCGGAGGACGAGGCCTTCCGCGCCGTGGAGAAGTTCATCGTCCCCATGTGGACGAAGGCGACCAAGGCGAAGGCGCGCCGCTTCTGGCACGAGTACTTCTACGAGCTGATCCAGGCGCTGCCCAAGGAGCTCCACCAGGGGAAGGCCAGCGAGAGCTGGCTCCTCGCCGCCGCCAGGAAGCGGCTGCCCATCGTGGTCCCGGGGCACGAGGACTCCACCTTCGGCAACATCTTCGCCTCGCACGTCAAGACGGGCGAGTGCAGCCCCCTCATCGTCAAGTCGGGCATCGAGTACATGGCCGAGTGGTACGACCAGTACCAGAGGCTCTCCCGCGGCAAGGGCGTCGGCTTCTTCCAGATCGGCGGCGGCATCGCCGGCGACTTCCCCATCTGCGTGGTGCCCTCCATCAAGTACGACCTGCAGCGGCCGGTGAAGCCCTGGTCCTACTTCTGCCAGATCTCCGACTCGACCACCTCCTACGGCAGCTACTCGGGGGCCACGCCCAACGAGAAGATCACCTGGGACAAGCTCACCAAGGACACGCCCATGTTCGTGGTGGAGTCGGACGCCACCATCGTGGCGCCGCTCATGCTCTCCGCGCTGCTGGAGTGCAAGGCGAACCCGGCCGAGGCCAACGCGCTCATCGCCAGGCTGGGGGCGTAGGCCGGGCGGCGCGGCGCGACGGGACGGTGTCGCCGGGCACGACGAGGCCCGCTCGCGCGAGCGCGCGGCGGGCCCGGGTGCGGCGCGAGGCGGCGCGGCTACTGGGCGCGCAGCGCCTCGGGCGCGCGGAGCTGGACCAGGCCGACCTGGCCGTCGGCCGTGGCCTTGAAGGCCAGCTCGGCCAGCTTGGACTGCCGGTAGACGTCCAGCATCCGCTCCTGCCCCTGCCGCCAGACCTCCACCATGGTGCAGGCGGAGGTGTGGCCGCAGGCGTCCTCGCCGTCGAGGCAGACGTTGAGCGCCACCGGCCCCTCCACCGCCTCGATGACGTCGAGGAAGCTGATGTCGACTGGGGTGCGGGCCAGGGCGTAGCCACCGTGCGGCCCGCGCGTCGACTTGACCAGCCCCTGGTCGACCAGGGTCTTCAGGATCTTGGCCAGGAAGTCCTCCGGGACGTCCATCTGGCGCGCGATCTCCCGGAAGGGGACCACCGACTCCAGCGGGATGGAGGCGAGGTAGATCATGGCCCGCAGGCCGTAGTCGATCTTGCGGGAAATCCGGAGTACGTGCTGCATGCGCCGCTCCGCTGTTGGGCCCCTGGTGGACCTGAAGGGGAGCGCATCCTAGCACAGGGTAGGAAAGGGGATACATGGGCGCACCCGGCCTGATCGACCTCCACAGCCACTCCCTCGCCTCAGACGGTCAGTACGCGGCGGCCGAGGTGGCCGCCCGCGCGCGGCGGGCCGGCCTGTCGGTCTGGGGCCTCTGCGACCACGACACGGTGGCCGGGCTGTCCGCCGCGGCGGCCGCGGCGGCGGTCCACGGGCTGCGGCTCGTGCCGGGCATCGAGCTCTCGGCGTTCCTGGAGCGGCGCGAGATCCACCTCCTCGGCCACTTCGTCGACCCGGCCCACCCCACGCTCACCGCCTTCGAGGACTTCCTGGCCGGCCACCGGCGCGAGCGGGTGAGGCAGATCGTCGCGAGGCTGGCGGCGCTGGGCGTCCACGTCACCGAGGAGGCGATCCTGCGCGTCTCGGGTGGCAAGACCATCGGCCGGCCCCACGTGGCCCGCGCCATCGTCGAGGCTGGCGGCGCCGCCAGCGTGCGCGACGCCTTCGACCGCTGGCTCGGCGAGGGGAAGCCGGCCTACGTGCAGCGCTACCGCCTGGAGGCGGCCGACGCCGTCGCGCTGGTGCGCGGCGCGGGCGGCACCGTCACCATCGCCCACCCCGGCGTCTCCAGGCTCGAGGTGGCCGAGGTGGCCCGGCTGGCCGCCGCGGGCGTGGCGGGCATCGAGGCCATCCACCCGGACCAGAACCCCTCGGTGCGGGAGAAGTACGAGCGAGCCGCCGCGGCGAGCGGCCTGGTGGTGACCGCGGGCTCGGACTTCCACGGTCCCGACGTCTCGCCGGACCGGCACCTCGGGATGGTCACCATGGCCGAGGAGGCGCTGGCGGCGCTGGAGGCGCGCAGGCCGTAGGCCGCACGCCGCACGCCGCAGGTCCCGGCTGGCCTCCGTGGCGGCCGGGGCGCAGCTGGGCTCGTCAGCCTGCTCGCTGGTGCGCCGCGCCGCCCAGCCGGGTCCGGAGGAAGCCGTGGAGCCGGTGCGGGAGGCCGGCGCCGGGCAGGGCCATGAAGGGGCACAGGTCGTGGACCACGTCGAGGCCGTGCGCGGCGCAGAAGGCCAGCGCGCCGGGGCTGGCCGCCCCGTGGCCGCCGCCGCGGTGGAGCCAGACCCGCGTCACGCCGGCCGCGACGCAGTCCGAGAGCACCGCGTCGGTCTGGCCCGGCGAGGTGAGGAGGAGGGCCGCCTCGACCGGCGGCCGGACGTCCTGGAGCCGGGCCAGCGCCCGGACGCCCTCGATGTGCGCCCCGGCCGCGCCCGGGTTGACCGGGACGATCTCGTAGCCGCGCCCCAGGAGCTCGCGGGCGACGGCGCGGCTGAAGTCCTTCGGCTGGCGGCTCAGCCCCACGATGGCGAGGCGCCTCACGGCCAGGAAGCGAGCGGCCGCGTCGAGCGATGCGGGTGGCAAGGGGACCCTCCGGTGCGCAGAGCCTAGCGCCGCCGGCCCCGAAAGCGAAGAGGCCCGGCCGGGTGGCCAGGCCTCCACGGGTCCGAGCGGGCGGCCGGAGCCTACCCCTTGAACATGTGCAGCGAGGCCGTGGACCAGTCGACGATGGGGGTCCACCAGACGCCGAACACCAGCACCGCCGTGGCCGCCGTCCCGAGGAGGATCGTGTAGACCGGCGACGACTTGATGGGCGCCGGGTGGGCCTCGTAGGGCGCGTCGATGAACATGGCCCGGATGATGCGCGCGTAGTAGTAGAGCGAGACCGCGCTGTTCAGGGCGCCGACGACGGCCAGCGCCGCGTACCAGCTGCCGCCCGGGCCCGGCACCCGCTCCAGCACCGCGTAGAACAGGTACCACTTCCCCATGAAGCCGGCGAAGGGCGGGATGCCGGTGAGCGAGAAGAGGAAGATGGCGAAGCTGGTGGCGGCCAGCGGGTGGCGCCTGGCCAGCCCCTTGTAGTCGAGGATCGACTCGGAGCCGGTGGCCTCGGCCACCAGGATGACCACCAGGAAGGCGCCCAGGTTCATGACCAGGTAGATGGCCATGTAGATCATGATGGCCTGGACGCCGGTGTCGGAGACCGCCGACAGCCCCATGAGCGCGTAGCCGGCGTGCGCGATGGACGAGTAGGCGAGGAGCCGCTTCAGGTTGGTCTGGGAGAGGGCGGTCAGGTTGCCGAGCGTCATGGTGGCGACCGACATGAGCCCGACGATGGCGGGCCAGGGGACCCCGCCCGCCGCGACCGGGAGCCCGCCGGCCACGCCGCTCGGCCCGGCCAGGGCGCCGAAGAAGAAGCGCAGCGCCAGGGCGAAGCCGGCCGCCTTGGGGCCCACCGACAGGAAGGCCGTGAACGGCGTCGGGGCGCCCTCGTACACGTCGGGGCACCACATGTGCCAGGGCACCGAGGCCACCTTGTAGCCGATGCCGGCGGTGACGAAGACCATGGCGACCACCAGCGTGAGCTTGGTGGCCGCGGCCGGCAGGCCGGTGGCCTGCAGGTCCTGGATGCGCACCGCCATCTCGGCGAAGTTGGTGGTGCGGAGCAGGCCGTACAGGTAGCTCATGCCGAAGAGCATGACGCCGGAGGCCACGCCGCCGTAGATGACGTACTTCAGCGAGGCCTCGGTGGCGCGCCGGTCGCCCTTCTTGAAGCCGGCCATCACGTAGCTCGTCATGGAGACGAGCTCGATGGCCAGGTAGGCCATCAGCAGGTCCTTGGCGCTCGCCATGAGGAACATGCCGAGCACGGTGGCCACGAGCAGGGCGTAGAACTCGCCCAGCCGGGCCGGCGGGAAGTCCTTGCCGGGCGCGGCGATCATGACGGTGACGGCCGCGGCCGCCAGGAAGAGCCACTTGAAGAAGGTGGCGAAGCCGTCGGTGGCGATCATGCCGTTGAAGAGCGAGCGGGCCTCGACGGGCTGCGCGGCCAGCAGGCCGGCCGCCACGGCCAGGACCAGCAGCGCCACGGCCGCCAGGCGGCCGGACCGCCCCGGGTGGTGCTTCCAGGCGAGATCGACGAGGAAGAGCGCCATGGCCCCGAAGGTCAGGGCCAGCTCGGGCCTGAAGAAGGCCGCGGAGCCCAGGTTCTCGGCGACGAGCGGGCTGAGGAGTTGGAGGTCCATCGGCGAGGGCTCCGGGGCCCCTACAGCGGGCGGATGTTCTGCACCAGGAGGTGCAGGGTGCCGTTGATGTAGGAGAGGATCGCCTGCGGGTAGAAGCCGAGGACGATGGCGATGGCCGCCAGTGGGTAGAGGGTCAGCCGCTCACGCCAGACCAGGTCCGGGTAGCCCTTGTAGGCCGGGTTGAGCTTGCCCAGGAACATGCGGTGGATGGCCCACAGGTAGTAGCCGGCGGTGATGATGACGCTGGTGGCCGAGATGATGGTGTAGGTGGTGAAGACCGGGAAGGCGCCCGAGAAGACCATGAACTCGGCCACGAAGCCGGCCAGGCCCGGGAGGCCCAGCGAGGCGAAGAAGGCCAGCCCCATGACGGCGGAGTACTCCGGGACCACCGTGGCCAGGCCGCCGAACTTGGCGATCTCGCGGTGGTGGGCGCGGTCGTAGATGACGCCCACGATGAGGAACAGCATGGGGCTGATGATGCCGTGGGTGAACAGGTTGAGGACCGCTCCGGAGATGCCCTGGGGCGTCATGGCCGCCATGCCGAGCAGCGAGAAGCCCATGTGCGAGACGGACGAGTAGGCGATGAGCTTCTTGATGTCCGTCTGCGCCAGGCAGACGAAGGCGGCGTAGACGATGTTGATGACGCCGAAGACGGCCATGGCGTTGGCCGCCCAGGCGGTGGCGTCCGGCAGGATGGCGTAGTTGAAGCGCAGGATGCCGTAGATGCCCATCTTGAGGAGCACGCCGGCCAGGATGACCGAGATGGGCGTGGGGGCCTCGACGTGGGCGTCGGGCAGCCAGGTGTGGAAGGGGAACATCGGGATCTTGATGGCGAACCCGACGAAGAGCCCGATGAACACGATCTTGGTGAAGGCGAAGCCCATGATGGGCGCGGCCTTGGCGAAGGTGCCGGCCTGGGCCTGGCGGGCCAGCTCGATGATGTTGAAGGTGTGGCCGCTGGAGAGCAGGCCGTCGGCCATCATGGCCGGACCGCTCGTGTAGTAGAGGGCGATGATGGCCAGCAGCATCAGCACCGAGCCGGCCAGGGTGTAGAGGAAGAACTTGATGGCCGCGTACTCCTTGCGCGGGCCGCCCCAGATGCCGATGAGGAAGTACATCGGCAGGAGCATGACCTCCCAGAACACGTAGAAGAGGAACATGTCGAGGGCGGCGAAGGTGCCCATCATGCCGGTCTGCAGCAGGAGCAGCATGGCCATGTAGCCCGGCACCATGCGCACCGAGAAGTGCTTGGGGTGGTGCGGGTCGTCGTGGCCGTCGTCCTCCATGCCGGCCATGTGGCTGGTCTGGTGGTTGGACCACCAGGGCATCGAGGCGATGGTGGCGATGAAGGAGACCAGCCCGGAGAGCAGGATCATCGAGATGCTCAGGCCGTCGGCGCCGACGAAGTACTCGACGTTGAAGCCCCGGATCCAGACCTGCTTGGCCACCAGCTGCACGCCCGGGTTGGCCGGGTCGTAGAGGCGCCAGGCCGCGATGGCGGCCAGGAAGGAGAGGGCGCTCGCGATCAGCGCCGTCCAGCGGCTGGCCTCGTCGACGAGCTTCTTGTCGAGGCCGAAGAAGGCGCGCGCCATCATCATGAGGACGATGAGCACCGCGCCGGCGAGCGGGAAGAAGGTGGCCCAGCTGAGGACGTTGCCTTCGGTGAAGAAGAACATGGACGAGGCTCCTGTGCGTCTCAGGGAAGCAGGAAGTTGACGAGGACCACCACCAGCGCGCCGCCGAGCGCGCCGTACAGGTAGGTCTGGATGCGGCCGGTCTGGAGGTGGCGCAGCGAGCGGCCGGCGCCCTGGGTGATGCTGGCCACCGCGTTGACCGCGCCGTCGACCAGGTAGCGGTCGATGGCGCCGTCGATGCTGGCCACGAAGCGGGTGACGGTGCCGGCCAGGTTGACCAGGCCGTCGAGGATGCGGCCGTCGAACCAGGAGAGGCCCCGGCTGAGCGCCTGGAAGGGCGCGATCACCACGGCGGCGTAGAGCTCGTCCACGTAGTACTTGTTGAAGACGGTGGTCCAGACGCCCTTCCAGCGCTCGATCATCGCCAGCAGGGCCTGCTCGTTCCGGTTGTCCTTGTAGACGGCCCGGGCGGCCACGAAGCCCACCGTGGCGGCCAGGACGCCCAGCCCCTGGAAGAGCCACTCCATGGCGTGGGGCATCTCCGGCCAGTGCACCTCGGCGAGCAGGACCGGCTCGAGCCAGTGCTCCAGCACCGGCGGCACGTGGCTCCAGAGCATCGGGATGCCCAGGAAGAGCGTCAGCACCGAGCCGGCGGCCAGGATGGCCAGCACCACGGTGATCTGCCAGGGCGACTCGTGCGGGACGCCGCCGTGGTGCCCGCCGTGGGCGTCGTCGTGGGCGTCGGGCTCGTCGTGCTCGTCGTGGGGCGCGGCCGCGTGGGCCCCGTGCGCCGGGGCGGCGTGGGCGTCGGCGTGACCGTGGGCCGCGGGGGCGTGGGCCACCTTGGCGGCCGCCGCCGGCGCGTGCGCCACCGCCGCGTGGGCGTCGCCGTGGCCGGTGTCGCCGCGGTACTCGCCGGTGAACGTCATGTAGTACGAGCGGTACATGTAGAAGCTGGTGCCGGTGGCGGCGATGAGGCCGATGACGTAGATGGCCGGGCCCAGCCAGGGCGTGGGCGTCCCGAAGAGCGCCAGGTGGTGGCTGGTGAAGGCCTTCCAGAGGATCTCGTCCTTGGAGAAGAAGCCGTTGGCCACCGGGAAGCCGGCGATGGCCACCGTGGCGATGAGGTAGGTCCACCGCGTGACGGGCATGTACTTCTGGAGGCCGCCCATCTTCCGCATGTCCTGCTCGTGGTGGCAGCCCAGGATGACCGAGCCGGACCCGAGGAAGAGGGTGGCCTTGAAGAAGGCGTGCGTCAGCAGGTGGTAGACGCCGGCCCAGTAGGCGCCGGTGCCCACGCCGATGAACATGAAGCCCAGCTGCGACACCGTCGAGTAGGCCAGCACCTTCTTGATGTCGTACTGGAAGAAGCCGATGGAGGCGGCGAAGATGGCGGTGACGGCGCCGATGAGCGCCACCCAGCCCATGGCGCTGGGGGAGAGGACGAAGAGGAAGTTGAGCCGGGCCACCATGTAGACGCCGGCGGTGACCATGGTGGCGGCGTGGATGAGGGCCGAGACCGGGGTCGGGCCGGCCATGGCGTCGGGGAGCCAGACGTAGAGCGGCAGCTGGGCGCTCTTCCCCATGGCGCCCACGAAGAGGAGCATGCCGATGAGGGTGAGCAGCGAGACGCCCCACACGGTGGAGTTGACCAGGTGCTCCTTCACGCCGGTCGCCTCGATGACCACCTGGTCGCGGAGCTCGCGGAAGTTCATGGTCGGGCCGACCTTGACCCCGTGCACCGGCGGGGCGAGCGCCGCCGACTGGGCGGCGGTGGTCGCCGCGGCCATGGTGTTCAGCTCGGCGCTGGGCGTGTAGCTGGTGTTGCGCAGGACGCCGGGGCGCGCCTGCCAGGCCCCGCCCAGGCCCCAGAAGAGCAGCATCAGGCCGACGATGAAGCCGAAGTCGCCGAAGCGGTTGACCACGAAGGCCTTCATGCCCGCCGCGGCCTTCTCCTTGTCCTGGTACCAGAAGGCGATGAGCAGGTAGGAGGCCAGGCCCACGCCCTCCCACCCGAAGAACATCACCGCGAAGTTGTCGCCCATGACCAGCAGCAGCATCGCGAAGATGAAGAGGTTCAGGTACGAGAAGAAGCGCCAGTAGGCCGGCTCCTCCGCCATGTACCCGATGGAGAAGACGTGGATGAGGGTGCCGACCCCGGTGACGATCAGCACCATCATCATGGACAGCTGGTCCAGGGCGAAGGCGAAGTCCACCGAGAGCCGCCCGGCCGTCAGCATGTTCCAGAGCGTCTGCTGGAGGAAGCGGTCCTCGCTGGGCAGGGCCTTGAGCTGGAAGAAGGCGTAGACGGCCACCGCGAAGGAGGCCGCCATGGCGGTCACCGCGATGGAGTGGACGAGCTGCTTGCCGCGGCCGCCCTTCTGGCCCGGCTTCTCGCCGAAGAGCCCCTGGAGCTTCCAGCCGAGGACGGCGTTGATGGTCGCGCCGATGAGCGGGAAGAGCGGGATGAGCCAGAGGTACGAGACCTGGCTCACCACGACCGGCACGAGCTCTGACGTGGCGTGTTCCATGTCACTCCCGCATCAGGTCCGCGGCGCGGACGTCGATGGTCTTGAAGGTCTGGAAGACGGCGAGGACGATGGCCAGGCCCACGGCCGCCTCGGCGGCCGCCAGCACGATGACGAAGAGGGCGAAGATCTGGCCGGAGATGCCGCCGACCACGTAGTGGTTGAAGGCGGCGAAGTTGATGTTGGCGCCGTTGAGGATGAGCTCGACGCCCATGAGGACGCCGACGGCGTTGCGCCGGGTGGCCACCGTCACCAGCCCGAAGCTGAAGAGCAGGGCGCCGACGGCCAGGAAGTGCGAGAGGGAGATCTGCATGGTCTTCTCCAGGGCCTCAGTCGGCCTTGATCTCCTTGCGGGCGATGACGACGGCGCCGACCAGGGTGGCCAGCAGCACGAGCGAGGCCACCTCGAACGGCAGGAGCCACCGGGTGAGGAACCCGTCGCCGATGGCGGCGGTGGTGTGGAGGGCCGGGCCGGGATCCTGGACGGCGAAGGGGGTCACCGTGGCCACCGCCAGCAGCACCGGGGCCACCGCCAGGAAGAGCAGCGTGGCGCCGAAGAGGCCGACGCTGGCGTTGGAGACCTTCACCTCGGTGATGCGGTTGGTCAGCATCACCGCGAAGAGGATGAGCACCAGCACGCCGCCGATGTAGACGAGGAGCTGGGTCACGGCCAGGAAGTCGGCCGCCAGGAAGACGTAGAGCGCGCCGGCGCCGAGGAGCGCCATGAGGAGCCCGATGGCGCTGTAGAGGATGTTCCTGGAGAGCGCCACGCCCGCCGCGCCGGCCACCGTCAGGCCGGCCAGGGCGTAGAAGAGGACGTCGGGGAGGGTGAGCGGTCCCACGGCGCGCGGGCCCACGGCCTGCTCGGCGGGCCCGATGGCCAGGCGGGACATGAGGACGACGAAGGCGATGGTGAGCGCGGCCCCGGCGATCCAGCCGAGCAGCTTGCCCAGGGTGAGCTTCATGGCGTTCCCTCCGTCTTGGGGGCGGCGGCCGGGGCCGGCGCGGGGGCGTCGGCGGCCGGCTTGGTGGCCGGAGCCGGGGCAGGGGCGGCCGGAGCG
>JAJYAW010000304.1 GCA_021779335.1 Myxococcales bacterium
ATGGCATGTAGCCCATTGCCGGTCGCGGCGGGTCCCGGAAGGGACCCAATGAAATTAGCCCGGCGTTTCAACGCCGGGAATAATGACCTGTTAGCGATTCGAGTCCCGGCGGGACGGCTGAGCCTGGCGGCGCCCCTCAGGGCTCGAGCGGAGTGCCCGGGGCCCGCGCCCGGCGCGCCGCGTCCTCGATGGCGCGGTGCAGGCGGGACACCAGGTCGGCGTTGTCGAATGGCTTGCGGACGAACCCGTCGGCTCCCGCGTGGGCGGCCTGGAGCGGCAGCTCCGGCCCGGGGCGCGCGGAGGTGAGGAGGATGGGAGACTGGAACCCGGCGTCCCGCAGGCGGCGGCACAGGGTCAGGCCGTCGACCTCGGGCATCGCCACGTCGATGAGCGCGGCGGCCGCACCCGGGGCGGCGCGCAGCGCCTCGTCGGCGCCGTAGGCCACCTGCGGCTGGAGCCCCTCCAGCTCGAGGAGCGTGGCGAGGAAGTCGCAGATCTCGGGATCGTCGTCGACCAGGAGGATGCGGTGGCGCTGGCTCACGGCCTGGCCGCCCGGAGCGGCGTGACGGCCTTGCCCTCGCCACACTCGATGGTGAGCTGCCTCGGCCTCAGATCGGCCGGCGCCGCCTGGCCGTCGCGCGTGAAGGCGCTCAGCGGGACGACGAGCTTGTCCCCGCCGCGCACGGTGGGCTTCTCCAGGCGCCAGCCGTCGTCCAGCGTGAAGGTCACGTCGGTCCAGTTGTCCCGGCTGTCGTTCTGCACCAGCACCTGCGCGCCCATGATGTTGGTCTCGAACCGGGCCACCGCGCCCAGCGAGTTGGTGGGGCCCGAGGGCGGGCAAGCGACCCAGATGCTGAGGAAGGCCAGCAGGAGCCAGGTGGCCACCACCGCGCTGCGCTGCTTGAAGGGCCGGTCGGACCTCCGGAACCCCTCGGCGAGGTCGGTGGCCAGGTCCTTGGCGGCGCCGGTGACGCGGGCGGCGGCGGCGAGGGGATCGGGGAGGGCGGGCTGCGGCATCGGCGGGGAGGGTAGCGCCGCGGGGCGTGGCGGGACAAGGTGGAAGGCGGAGGTGGGAGGCTGAGCGGGTGAGGCTGAGCGGGTGAGGCTGAGCGGGTGAGGCGCGGCGACGGGCGCAGAGGTCCGGCCGGCCCGGGGTAGAGTGCGGCGCGTGCACGACCGGCTGAAGATCTCCGCGGAGGTGGCCGCCGCCCTGGCGGGCGGCCGCCCGGTGGTGGCGCTCGAGTCGAGCGTGGTGGCCCAGGGGCTGCCGTACCCGCTCAACCTCGAGGCGGCCCGGCGCTGCGCCGCCGCGGTCCGCGCGGGCGGCGCCGTACCGGCGACGGTGGCGGTCCTGGATGGGCGGGTGCTGGTCGGGGCCAGCGAGCCGGACCTGGCCCGCCTCGCCGATCCGGCCGCCCGCCCGCCGGCCAAGGCTTCGGCGCGCGACCTCGCCGCGCTCCTCGCGCAGCAGGGGACCGCGGGGACCACCGTCTCGGCCACCGCGGCGGTGGCCGCCCTGGTGGGGATCCGGCTCTTCGCCACCGGGGGGATCGGCGGCGTCCACCGGCTGCTCCCGGGCAGCCCCGCGGCGGCCGCCGGGGACGTCTCGGCCGACCTCGCCGAGCTGGCCCGCACGCCGGTCTGCGTCGTCTCGGCCGGCCCCAAGGCCATCCTCGACCTGCCGGCCACCGCCGAGGCGCTGGAGACGCTGGGCGTGCCGGTGCTGGGGTTCGGCACCTCCGAGCTGCCCGCCTTCTACGCCGCGGACGGCGGCGTGCCGCTGGAGCACCGGGTGGAGGACGCCGCCGAGGCCGCGGCGGTCCTGCGCCTCCACTGGGGGCCGCTGGCCCGCCGCGAGGGGGTGCTGCTCTGCGTGCCGCCCCCCGAGGCGCTGCCCCGCGCCGAGGTGGAGGCGGCGGTGGCCGCCGGCCTCGAGGAGGCGCGGCGGCGGCAGGTGTCCGGGAAGGACGTGACCCCCTTCCTGCTGGCCGCCGTGGCCCAGGCCACCGGCGGGCGGGCCCGCGCCGCCAACCTGGCGCTCCTGGAGCGAAACGCCCGCGTGGCCGCAGAGGTGGCGGCCGCGCTGGCCGCGGCGGGTTAGAATGGCGGGGTGACCACGCTCCACGCCTCGCCCCCCGTGCTCGTGCAGGATCCCGCAGGCCTGGCGCGGCTCCTCGACGCCGTGAGGCTCGAGCCCTCGCTGGCGCTCGACACCGAGTCCAACAGCTTCCACGTCTATCGCGAGCGCGTCTGCCTGCTGCAGCTCTCCACCCGGGAGCAGGACTGGGTGGTCGACCCGCTGGCCGTGGACGTGCGGCCGCTCGGCGCGCTCCTCAGCGACGGGCGCGAGACCATCCTGCACGGCGCCGACTACGACGTCCGCTGCCTGCGCCGCGAGTACGGCTGGCGGCTGCCGAGCCTCTTCGACACGATGATCGCGGCGCGCCGGCTGGGCCGCACCGGGCTCGGCCTCTCCGCGCTGGTGGAGGCCCGCTTCGGCGTGCGGCTCTCCAAGGCCAACCAGCGCTCCGACTGGGGCCGGCGGCCGCTCTCGCCGGATCAGCTGGCCTACGCGGCGCTCGACACGCATTACCTGCTGCCCATCGCGGACGAGCTCCGGGCGGAGCTGGCGCAGAAGGGGCTGGACCAGCAGACCCGGGCGGAGTTCCAGCGCATCGCCGCGGTCGAGCCCAAGGAGCGGGTCTTCGACGCGGAGGGCTGGCGCCGGCTGCGGGGGGCGAGGGAGCTCGACGCGCCCGGGCGCGCGGTGCTGCGCGCCCTCTGGATCGCCCGCGAGGCGAAGGCCAGCGAGGCGGATCGCCCCCCGTTCAAGGTCCTCGCCGAGGCGACCATGGTCGACCTGGCGAGGCGTCGCCCCTCCACGCCGGACGAGGTGGCCCGCGTCCCCGGGGTGACGCCGCAGGTGCTGCGCCGGCTCGGCGACGAGATCCGCGCCGCCATCGCCGCGGGCCAGGCGGCACCGGGCGGCACGACCGGCTAGAAGGCGGCCCCCTCCGCCGGCGACGGGATGGGCTGGTCGGGGTCGAGGCCTGGCGGCCGCCCGGCCAGGCGCCGGTAGGCCTCGCGCGCCGCCAGCACGGACTTCACGTAGCCCCGCGTCTCCTTGTAGGCGATGGACTCGACCCACTCGTCCAGCGGCCGCCCTGCCTGGGCGCGAGCCCAGCCGACGGCCTGGGAGGGGCCGGCGTTGTAGGCGGCCAGGGCCACGCCCTCGACCTGGAAGCGGTCGAGCAGGAGGCCGAGGTACTGGGCGCCGAGCGCCACGCTGGTCTCCGGCTCGGAGAGCCGGCTCGAAGGGTCGACCGCAAGCCCGGAGAGGGCGCCGAGCCGGGCTGCGGTGGCCGGGAGGAGCTGCGTCAGGCCGAGGGCGCCGGCCGCGCTGCGGGCGCCGGGCCGGAAGGCCGACTCCTTCCGCACCAGGGCGCGCACGAGGTCGGGGTCGGTGCCGGCCGCGCGGGCCAGCGGCGCCAGGGCCGGCAGCGGCTCCGGGTAGAGCCAGCGGCCCGTGCGTCTCGTCGCGCCCAGGCGGTCCCGCGCCGCCCGGAAGGACAGGTCCACCTCGCCGGCGAAGGAGGCGAGCTCGGCGAGCGGAGCGCTCACGGCGGCGGTGGGGCGATGGCGCAGCAGGTCGTCGAGCTCCGCCCGCGCCGCCTCGCGCAGGCCGAGGCCGAGGAGCTCCGAGGCGGAGGCGAGCTGCGCGGCGGCAGGACCTTCGCCGAGCTCCAGCGGAGGCAGCGGCGCCGGCGCGCCCTCCGCCCGGCCGTCCTCACCCAGGCCGGCGAGGCGGGCCCGGGCGAGCGCGCCGTACCAGCCGTCGGGAGCCGCCGCCAAGGCCCGCCGATAGAAGGCGGTCGCCTCGGCGGTCGACGGCGCCAGGCGCCCCTGCCAGTAGAGGGCCGCCCCGGCGCGCGGACCGCGCTCCAGCCTCGCCAGGGCCCGACGCGCCTGCGGGCGGTCACCGAGCCGGACGCGGGCCCAGGCCGCGAACCAGCGCGCGTCGTCGGCGCGCCGGGAGGCCGGGTGGGCGCGGGCGAAGGCCTCCAGGCGCCGCGCACCCAGAGCGAGCCGGCCGGCGTCGTACCAGAGCCAGGCCGAGAGGTAGCGGGCCTCGTCGTCCAGATCGCCCCATCGCTCCTCCGGCACGCCGGGCAGGCCGCCGGGCGCTGCGGCGACGAGGGCGTAGGCGTGGGCCGCCTCCTCGAGCCGTCCGGCGCGAGCGGCGACGCGAGCCAGCACCCAGCGGGCGCCGCGGCGGAGGCCTGGGCTCGGGCTGGTCGTGAGCGGTCGGGCCAGCGCCTCGGCCTCGGCGTGGCGTCCCTGCGCCACGAGGACGAGCGCCCGCTGGAGCGCGACGCGGGACGGGTCGGCCGG
>JAJYAW010000305.1 GCA_021779335.1 Myxococcales bacterium
TCGTGGACCGCCACCGGGCGGACCGCCCGGGGTTCGCCGGGCGGCGCCGGCAGCCCGACCCAGGCGAGCCGGAAGCCGCCGTGGTCCACCGCGATGCGGCAGACCTCCTCCATGAGCTCGCGCTCGCTGCCGGCGCGCACCAGCGCCTCGGCGACCGCGCCCAGGGTCCGCAGCGCGGCGTTGACGCGCTGCACCTCCGCCTGGAGCAGCCAGGCCTGGGTGACGTCGCGCAGCGTGACCTGGAGGGCCGGCGCGCCCTGGCCGGGGAAGCGGACCAGCCCCACCTCCGCCCGGAAGGGGGCGCCGTCGAGCCGGCACATCCGCCGCGTCGCGATCGGCGCGAAGGGGAGCCCACCCTCCGCCTGGAGCGAGCGGTCCTGCACCGCGTCGCGGTCGGCGGGATCGATGAAGTCGAACACCGAGCGCCCCACCAGCGCCTCGGCGGACGGCGCGCCGAGCAGCCGGGCCGCCGCCGGGTTGGCGAAGACGATGTCCAGCCCCTCCTGGATGAGGATGGCGTCCGGCGAGCCCTCGACCAGGTCGCGGGCGCGCTGCTCCAGCTTGTCCAGGTGGGCCGAGGTGGCGCGCTCCCTGGCCTGGACGCGGCGCAGCCCCCAGGCGAAGATCAGCGAGGTGAGCGCCACGAAGCCCCAGCCGTTGACGGTGGTCCAGCGCCGCAGCGCCTCGGGGTCGCGCACCCACGCCGCCAGGACGTCGTCGGAGACGGCGATCCAGATGGACGAGGCGGCGAAGTAGACCGCCGGGATCCAGACGGCCGGGGAGGGGCCCTGCATGGGCGGCTGGTGGCGGCGACGCATCAGGCGCCCCGGTATACGCCCTCGGGCACCGTGCCCACCATGCCGCCCTGCATGGAGCGTGCGTCCACGGCGCGGAGCCGCCGCTCCTGGGCGCGGGTCAGGAGGCGGCGGTGGCGCAGGGCGTCGAGCCGCTCGGCGACCAGCGGGAGCGGCTCGTCGCGGTGCTCCCAGCCGAGCCGATCGAACTGGCGCAGCGAGAGCGGCGGCGAGAACGCCCGCAGCGTCTTCTCGCCGTCGAGGTTGAAGTACAGCTCGAAGTAGGAGAGGACCAGCTCGCGCAGCGTGCGGTGCACCGGCTCGCGGGAGCGCAGCCCCACGAAGTTGGACTTGGCCAGCGCGCCCCAGCAGCCGTCGATCCGGTAGAGCGCCAGCACGTGATCGTCGTCGCGCACGGCCCGCAGGTCGAGGAGCAGCGGCGGGTGCCCCAGCCGCCGCAGCGCCGCCGCGCCGAAGAGCGCCCCGTCGAGGCAGTGGGCCCGCCGCTCCACCAGCACCTGGCGCGGGCAGACCGCCTCGCCCTCGGTCCGGTAGGCCAGCTCGTCCAGGAACCGCTGGATCCGCTCCGGCGTGGAGAGCCGGCGGAGGACGCGCAGTTCGGCCTTGGTCCAGGTCATCCTCGTTCCATACCAAGCATGCCCGAGGTGTGCGATATTCCGCGGCCTTCACGGCGCCCCTGCGCCCATCCGGAGGCTGACGAAGATGAAGAACAGCGTGCTCTTTGGGACCGCCGGCGGCCTGCTCGTCGGCTTGCTGGCCGGCTACATCATCGGCTTCGAGGTCCACGACGCCCAGGGACGCGGCGGCGGCTCCGCGCCCCCGGGGATGGGCCAGCCTCCGCCCGGCATGGGCCAGATGCCTCCAGGCCCGGCCCAGGGCCAGGGCCAGGCCGCCATGCTGGAGGCGCAGCAGCGCATCGACATGAACCAGAAGATCGTGGCGCAGGACCCCAGGAACGTCGGGGCCTGGATCGCGCTGGCCAACGACCTGTCCGACACGCGCCAGTTCACCAGGGCGGTCGACGCCTACACCACCGCCATCAAGCTGCAGCCCGGCAACCCGGACGTCATCACCGACCTGGGCGTGGCCTACGACCAGCTGCAGGAGTACGACAAGGCGCTGGCCGCCTTCGAGCAGGCGCAGCAGGTCGACCCCAACCACCTGCAGAGCCTCATGAACATCGGGGTCATCTCGGCCTACCGGAAGAACGACCCGGCCCGGGCCATCGTGGCCTGGAAGAAGGTCATCGCGCTGGCGCCGAACAGCCCGCAGGCGGCCGACGCGCGGCAGCGGCTGGCGTCGCTCGGCGCCAAGTGACGGCGGGCCGGGCGGGCAGCCGGGGGCCGCGGGTCTTCGGGGGCCCGGGGTGCATCGGCGAGCCGGTGGCGCGGCGGGCCGCGGCCCGGGGCTGGTGAGTGTCCCTCCCGTGTCGACCCCGACCGCCATGCTCCTCGCCGCGCTCCTGGCGGGCCCGCCGGCCGCCGGCGCGGCCACGCCGGACGGCGCGCTCGTCCTCCCCTGGTCGGAGGGGCGCGCCCGCCCCTTCCTGGCGGGCCAGGCCGAGGCCGGGACCACGTCGCACCTCCGCGCGGTGGCCGGCTGGGGCCAGCCCTGGTGGCTCTGGGGCGGCCTCGTCGCCGACGGCTGGATCAACCGCGACATGGCGACCGGCACCGCCGGGGCGCGGGTGGCGCTGCTGCTCGCCAACCTCGACGTCCACTGGCGGGTCACCCGCGGCTTCGACCGCCTCCCCATGCCGCTCGCGCCGAGCCACGCCGCGGTGGCCCGCGGCGGCGGCTCCACGCTCCACGCCTGGGACTTCGACCTGTGGGGCGTGGTCCCCACGCCGGGCGGCTTCCTGACCTGGGAGGGGCTGGCCGTCCGCCTCCTCGGGCGGCCGCGCGACCGGCACGTCTTCGACGAGGGGGTGCACGGCATCGTCCGCCCGCCCTGGTCCGGCCTCGCCAGCCTGGGCTGGGTGGCCGACCTCGCCGGCGGCGACCTGCAGCTCGGCGGCTCGTTCGACGCGAGCGCGCTCGGCCGCGGCGACGCCCTGCGCTGGCGCGTCGGCCCCACGGCCAGCTGGTCCATCACGCCCCGCTGGAGGCTGCGCGGCCAGGTCCTCGTCACCGTGGCGAGCCCGGACTCGCTGCCGCTCTGGACCGGCCTGGGCGGCGGCGTCACCATCGGTTACTGGACCGCCACCGACGACGGCCGGGCCCTGGCCGCGCCGGCGGCCGCGCGCTGACCGCCGGGGCCGGGCGCGTGCAATCCGGGCCTCGACCTGCTACACCCCGCCGTTCGCCGCGGCTGGACCCACCGTCGCCGGCTCACCGAGGATCGCCGTGACGACGTTCGCCGACCTGAAGCTCTCCGAGAAGTCCCTCCACGCCCTGGACCGCGCGGGCTTCGAGCACCCCACCCCCATCCAGGCGCAGGCCATCCCGCCCGCGCTGGCCGGCCACGACGTCATCGGCACGGCCGCCACCGGCACCGGCAAGACGGCCGCCTTCCTGCTCCCCATCATCGAGCGGCTCGACGGCCAGCCCGGCACGCGCGCGCTCGTGCTGGCCCCCACCCGCGAGCTCGCCCTGCAGATCGGCGAGGAGCTGGAGCGCTTCGGCAAGGGGCGCCACGTGCGCGGCGCGGTGGTCATCGGCGGCGTGGGCATGGGGCAGCAGACGGCGGCCTTCCGGTCCAGGGTCGAGGTGATCATCGCCACGCCCGGCCGGCTGGTGGACCACCTGCAGCAGGGCACCGCCAAGCTCGACCAGATCGAGGTGCTGGTGCTCGACGAGGCCGACCGGATGCTCGACATGGGGTTCAAGCCCCAGCTCACCCGCATCCTGCAGCGGCTGCCGAAGAAGCGGCAGACGATGCTCTTCTCCGCCACCATGGGCGGCGAGGTGGCCGAGTTCGCCGCGTCGCACCTCCACGCGCCCGTCCGCGTCGAGGTGGCCCGCAGCGGCACCACCGCCTCCCGCGCCGAGCAGCGGGTCTTCCTCTGCTCGCAGGAGGAGAAGCAGCCGCTCCTGCTGGCCCTGCTGGCCGAGGACGACCTCTCCACGCTGGTCTTCACCCGCACCAAGCGGCGCGCCGACCGGGTGGCCCGCGGGGTGGAGCGGGCCGGCCACAAGGTGGCCCGCATCCACGCCGACCGGAGCCAGGGCCAGCGCAAGCAGGCGCTGGACGGCTTCAAGAGCGGCCAGTACCGGGTGCTCATCGCCACCGACATCGCGGCCCGCGGCATCGACGTGGAGGAGATCGGCCACGTCGTCAACTTCGACCTGCCGCACGTGGCGGAGGACTACGTCCACCGGGTGGGGCGCACCGCCCGCGCCTCGGCGAGCGGGCTGGCCTCGGCCTTCTGCGCCCCCGAGGAGGGCGACCTCCTGCGCGCCATCGAGAAGCTGACCCGGGCGCCGCTGCCGCGCGCCGAGGTGCCGCGCGAGAGCGAGGTCTTCAAGTTCGAGTGGGCCCGCGCCGGCGAGGGGCGCGCCCACCAGGGCGTGCCGCCCCACCGGCGGCCGGGCGCCGCCGGGCCGAGCCGCCG
>JAJYAW010000306.1 GCA_021779335.1 Myxococcales bacterium
CGGCCGGGGCGTTCCTGAGCTCGAGCGCCTTCTCCAGCACGGCGTGCCTCAAGGCGTCGCGGCGCCCGGGGTCGACCAGCGCCTCCACGAGGTCCAGCCCCTCGAAGGCGTCCTTGGCGTAGTAGACGCCGCCGGCGTAGGCGCTGCCGTCCTGGGCGAAGTGGGCCTTGTAGCCGAAGCGCCGGTTGATGGCGGCGCCGCCGATGATGACCGGGATGGAGAGGTTGCGGCGGTGCAGCTCCTCCACGCAGAAGGGCATCTGCTTGGAGGTGGAGACCAGCAGCGCCGACAGGCCGATGGCGTCGGCGCCGGTCTCGACCGCCTTCTCGATGACGGTGGCCACCGGCACCTGCTTGCCGAGGTCGTGCACCGTGAAGCCGTTGTTGGAGAGGATGGTCTTGACCAGGTTCTTGCCGATGTCGTGGACGTCGCCGTAGACGGTGGCCAGGACCACGTGGCCCTTGGTCGAGCCGGCCTTCTTCTCCAGGAACCGCTCCAGGTAGCCGACCGCCTTCTTCATGACCTCGGCCGACTGGAGCACGAAGGGCAGGATGAGCTCGCCCGAGCCGAAGCGGTCGCCCACGTCCTTCATGGCGGGCAGGAGCACGCCGTTGAGCACCTCGACGGCGCTGCGGCGGGTCAGCGCGTCGTCGATGAGCCGCTCGATCCCCTCCGGGCGGCGGTGGAGGATCTGCAGGTGGAGCCGCTCCTCGGTGGACTTGCCGGCCAGCAGGTCCTCCACCACCGGGGCCTTCTCGGCCCCCTTCTCGCCGAAGTGGGCGATGAGGCGCGCCAGCGCGTCGGGCCGGCGGTCGAAGATCAGGTCCTCGGCGATGGTCCGCTCCGCCTCGCCGATGGCGGGGTAGGGCGTCAGGTCCTTGGGGTTGACGATGGCCAGGTCCAGGCCGGCCTGCACGGCGTGGAAGAGGAAGACCGAGTTGACGACCTCGCGGGCGTGGCGGGCCAGGCCGAAGCTCACGTTGGAGACGCCCAGCGTGGTGAGCACGCCCGGGGTCTCGGCCTTGATGCGCCGGATCCCCTCCAGCGTCTCCACCGCGCTCCGGCGGTACTCCTCGCCGCCGGTGGCCAGCGTGAAGGTGAGCGCGTCGAAGACCAGGCAGTCCGGCGCGATGCCGTACTCGGCCGCCACCGCCACCAGCCGCGCCGCCACCTCCGCCTTGCGGTCGGCGGTCTGGGCCATGCCCTTCTCGTCGATGGTCATGCAGACCACCGCCGCGCCGTAGCGCTTCACCAGGGGCAGGACGCGCCGCACCCGCTCGCCGCTCTTCTCCAGGTTGACCGAGTTGACGATGCAGCGCCCCGGGTAGACCTTGAGGGCCGACTCGATGACGTCGCCCTCGGTCGAGTCGATCATGAGCGGCGCGTCGACCGACTGGGCCAGCAGCTTGACCAGGGTGCGCAGCTGGGCGCCCTCGTCGTCCCGCTCGTTCAGGGCCACGCAGACGTCGAGGACGTGGGCGCCGGACTCCACCTGGCCGCGGGCGATCTGCAGCAGGCCCGGGTAGTCGTCGGCGAGCAGCAGCTCCTTCACCTTGCGCGAGCCCTGGCTGTTGAGCCGCTCGCCCACCAGCAGCGGGCGCGGCTCCAGCGTCATGGGCACGGCCTTCATGGCGGAGGAGAGCTCGCTGCCGGCCCGGGGGCGGACGCGGCGCGGGGCCGGGGTGGCGCGCACCCGCTCCACCACCCGCTGCATGTGGGCGGGGGTGGTGCCGCAGCAGCCGCCCACGATGTCCACGCCCAGCTCGGCCACGAACTCGCCCAGCGCGTCGGCCAGGTCGTCGGGCGAGAGCTTGTAGACGGCGCGGCCGTCCACGTTCTCCGGCATGCCGGCGTTGGGCAGCACCGAGACGTAGTGGCTGCACCGCTCGGCGAGCTGCCGCACCGAGGCCCGCATCTCGGCGGGGCCGGTGGAGCAGTTGAGGCCGATGCAGTCGACCGGCAGCCGCTCCAGCGTCGCCAGCGCGCTGCCGATGTCGGTGCCGAGCAGCATGCGCCCGCTGGCGTCGACGAGGGTGGGCTGGGCGATGATGAAGACGTCGCGCAGGCACTCGCGCCGGCAAGCGTCGGCCGCCAGCACGGCGGCGCGCAGCTCCAGGATGTCCTGGTGGGTCTCCAGGATGAGGGCGTCCACGCCCCCCTCGATGAGCCCCTTGGCCTGCTCGAAGTAGATGCGCTCCAGCGCGTCGGGCGTGATGTTGCCGAGCGCCGGGTCGGAGGAGGAGGGGAGCATCCCGGTGGGGCCCATGGAGCCGGCCACGAAGCGGGGCTGGTGCGGGGTGGACCAGCGCTCGGCGGCGCGCCGCGCCAGGATGGCGGCGCGGAAGTTCACCTCGTAGGTGCGGTGGCCCACGTCGTACTCGTCGAGCTTGAGGCGCGACGAGCCGAAGGTGTTGGTCTCCACCACGTCGCAGCCGGCCGCGAAGTAGCGGCCGTGGATGGCCTCGATGAGATCCGGGCGGGTCAGGGTGAGGAGGTCGTTGGCCCCCTCCTTGCCGCCGAAGTCGGAGGCGGAGAGGTGCTCGCCCTGGATCTGCGTGCCCATGGCCCCGTCGAAGACGAGGACGCGCCGCGCGATGGCCTCCCGGAAGGTCACGGGGCGGCGCGGCAGACCAGCGGGACGGCCGTGGCGGGGTCGGCGGTGACGACGTCGGCGGGGTCCCGGTTGGCCAGCCCGCACTGGACCTTGCCGCACGCGGTGTTGATCCACTCGCAGAACTTCACGTCGGTGGCCACGTTGCCGGTGGTCGCCGAGGCCGGCAGCTGGCAGGTGCCGAGCCGCGCCGCGCAGAAGGCCGAGTCGCTGGAGTGGACGCCGGTGTCCTTGAGCAGGTTCTGGATCTGCTGCCGGCAGGTGTCGGCGGTGGTGCCGGACCCGGTGCAGGCGCAGATGCGGTTGCCCAGGTCCTGGCAGGAGTTGCCGCAGCCCGCGAGCGGGACGGCGAGGAGCGCGAGCAGGCCGACGGCGAGGTGACGCATGCGCATGAGGGCGGGGAGGATCGCGCGCCGGCCGCCCCAGGTCAAGGCGCCGCCAGCCTTGAATCTTTGCGCGGTCGGTCCGTCCCTGCTAACGGAGGCGCCATGCTCACCGCGCTCATCGCTGCCACGCTCCTGGCCGGCCCGCTCGCAGGCGGGGTGACGCCGCCCGCCCCGGTCGCCGGGCCGCCCGGCGGCCCCGCCGCCCTGGTCCGCAGGGTCCAGGCCTTCTACGAGCGGACCCACGACCTGACGGCCCGCTTCACCCAGACCTACGTCTACGCCGGCCTGGGGCGGCGGGCCGTCTCCACCGGCACGCTCCTCGTCAAGCGGCCCGGCCGGATGCGCTGGGACTACGCCACGCCCACCAGGAAGACGGTGGCCGTGGTGGGCCGGCGGCTGGTGCAGTACGAGCCGGAGGAGGACCAGGCGTTCGTGGACGACCGCTTCGACGCCACCGCCATGAGCGCGGCCGTCACCTTCCTGCTCGGCGCCGGCGACCTGGCCAAGGAGTTCGTCCCCACGCTCGACGCCGAGGGGCGGCTCGTGCTGACGCCGCGCTCGCCGGATCCCCGGGTGGCGCACATCACCCTCGCCACCGGGCCGGACGGCGAGGTGCTGGCCACCACGGTGGTGGACGGCGCCGGCAACGAGAACCGGCTGGTCTTCGAGGGGCTGAGGCGGAACACCGGCCTCGGCGACGCCGCCTTCGAGGTGGCGCTGCCCGAGGGCGTTCGCCGCCTGTCGCCGCCGGGGCGCTGACCGGCCGTTGCATCCCGGCGCCGGGGGTGGGGATAAGACTTCCACCGCCTTGGGTCCGATAACGCACGTTACGTGTGCTGCGCGCCACCTCGTGAGCGCTTGAGTGCCGCCCTAATCACCTAGCACCTGCCCCCTGGATCGGGCTGACACGGTCAGCCTCCAGGAGAGACAGATGGCCAAGGACGGAACGGCCCGCGGAGGCGGGTCACGGACAGGTGGAGCAACGGAGCTTCCTGGGAGCGGTGGTGGTCCTCTGGCATGGGGCCGCCAGCGGCCCGCTGACGAGGGAGGAGCGGTATCCGCACGTGGACCGGCTCGGCTCGGTGGACGCGACGACCGACGCCTCCGGGGCGGAGTTCCTGGACGCCAGCGGCGTGGCAGTGGACAGCCACGGCTACGACGCCTTCGGCTCGCCGCGGACGAGGAACTGGAAGGAGAACGGACAGCTCCTCCACCCGTACGGAGACTACGCGGCGACGAGCGCCCGCGGCTTCACCGGCCACGAGCACCTCGACGCCGTCTCCATCATCCACATGAACGGGCGGGTCTACGACTACCGGCTCGGGCGGTTCCTGAGCGTGGACCCGATCATCT
>JAJYAW010000307.1 GCA_021779335.1 Myxococcales bacterium
GTGGCCGGAGCGGGTGCGGCTGGCCTTCGAGAAGGAGGCGCTGGGCTTCTACATCACCGGCCACCCGCTGGCCGGCCACGAGAAGGAGGTGCGCCGCTACGCCTCCTCGACCTGCGCCGCGGTGGCCCAGAAGCGCGAGAAGGACAAGGTGACCGTGGTGGGCGTGGTGGCCTCGCTCCGCGAGCGCATGAACAAGGAGAAGGGGACCCGCTTCGGCTTCATCACGCTGGAGGATCTCTCAGGCACGGTGGAGGTGGCCTGCTGGGCCGGGCGCCCGGGCCAGGGGAACAGGCCGGCGCAGCGCGGCTGGGCCGACTGGGAGGTCTTCTTGAAGAGCGACGAGCCGCTGCTCGTCCAGGGCGAGGTGAAGGTCAACTCGCGCGACGAGGAGAACCCCCGGGCCGAGCTCACCGCCGTCGAGATCGAGCCGCTCTCGCGGGTGCGGACGCAGAAGACGAGCGAGGTCGTGCTCCGCATCGACGCCGATCGGCTCGACGCCGGGAAGGCCGCGGCCGTCAAGGCGCTCATCCTGAAGCACCCCGGCGGCTGCGCGGTGACCGTCCGGGCGGTCATCCCGGGCGAGACCGAGACCGCCCTCTCGGTGCCGCACAAGGTGGCGCCCGGTGACGAGCTCATCGAGGCGGCGCGGCGGCTCGGCTTCGAGGTCGAGCTCCGCTAGGCCCGCGCGCGAGCGACCGAAAGCGCTCTGTTTCAGGTTCCCCCGCGCGCCGTGCATCTTCGGCGTGCGACCAGCGAAACGCTCTCCCATTGCGGTCTGACTCGATTTTTCGGTCAGAACGCTAAAGATGCGCGCAGAAAATGCCTTGTTCTACCGGGCAGTTACCCATTTGGAGTGATCTCTCGCGCACATCCTTGTACCGTGGCCGCCGGTTCCTCACCCGCTTACCTGCACCAGGAAGGGTCAGTCATGATGCGTGCGAACGTCCGCGTCCCCGCCCCGAGGGGCGCCGCTGCTCACGCGGAGCTCGGCGGCCAGCTCCGGTGCGACCGCCAGGCCGAGGACATGCTCAAGGTCTTCTTCCCGGAGGTCTCCGACGGCCAGATCCTGCCGCCCGAGCTGAAGGGGCTCACCGAGGGCGCCCAGGTGGGCGCGCCGGGGGTGCGCCGCACCCTCGTCATGGAGGGGCACGGCGAGCGGCTCCGCATCGAGGTCACGGCGGTCGGCAAGGGCCGGACGCAGCTCCACCTGTGGCGCGAGCCGGCCTCCGAGGCGCCGGTCCCGCTGGCCGGCGAGCTGGTCCAGCCGCCTCCCTCCGACGGCCTGACCACCCGGGAGCGCGAGGTGGCGCTGCTGGTGGCCGACGGGCTGCGCTCCCGCGAGGTGGCCGAGCGGCTCGGCATCGCCTCGCAGACGGTGAAGAGCCACCTCAAGACCATCTTCGACAAGCTGGGCGTGCGCAACCGCGTCGAGCTGGCGCGCCGGCTCGTGCAGCACTGAGCGGCGCCGGGCGGGCGCCTTGCCTCGCCGCGGCGGCGCGCGGTAGCGTCCCGCCTCCACCATGGTGACCCTCCCCGACGTCCAGGCCGCGCTCGGCCGGATCCGCGACCAGATCTACCTGTCGCCGTGCGCCCGCTCCGAGACGCTCTCGCGGGTGACCGGCACCCACGCCTTCCTCAAGCTCGAGAACCTCCAGATGACGGGGGCGTACAAGGAGCGCGGCGCCCTCAACAAGCTGCTCACGATGCCGGCGGCCGACCGGGCCCGCGGGCTCATCGCCGCCAGCGCCGGCAACCACGCGCAGGGGGTCGCCTACCACGGCGGGCGGCTCGGGGTGACGGTCACCATCGTCATGCCCGAGACCACCCCCATCATGAAGGTGGCCAACACCCGGGCGCACGGCGCGCGCATCGTCCTCTTCGGCGCCAACTACGACGAGGCCTACGCCGAGGCCCGCCGGCTGGAGGAGGCCGAGGGGCTCACCTTCGTCCACCCCTTCGACGACCCCTTCGTCATCGCGGGGCAGGGCACCATCGGCCTGGAGATCCTCGACCAGGTGCCGGACGTGGACGCCGTGGTGGTGCCGGTGGGCGGCGGCGGGCTCATCTCGGGCCTGGCGGTGGCCCTGAAGGCGCGGCGCCCCGGCGTGCGCGTCGTGGGCGTCGAGGCCGAGGCCATCCCGTGCATGCGCGCGGCCCTCTCCGCCGGCAAGCCGGTCACGCTCGATCCGGCCACCACGCTGGCCGACGGGATCGCCGTCAAGCGGGCCGGCGACCTGACCTTCGAGCACGTGCGGCGCCACGTCGACGAGCTCGTGACCGTCTCCGAGGAGGAGATCGCCTCGGCCATCCTCTACTGCCTGGAGAAGGAGAAGACGGTGGCGGAGGGGGCCGGCGCGGTCGCCGTGGCGGCCCTGATGCACCGCAAGATCCGCGGCCTGGACGGCAAGCGGGTGGTCTCGGTCGTCTCGGGCGGCAACATCGACGTCAACCTCATCGCCCGCATCATCGAGCGCGGCCTGGTCAAGGACGGCCGCCTGGTGCGCGTCTCCATCGCGCTCCTCGACAAGCCCGGCCAGCTCGCCATCACCTCCGGCATCATCGCCGCCGCCCGCGCCAACGTCATCGAGGTCCACCACACCCGCGCCTTCGCCTCCAAGTTCGGAGGCACCACGCTGCAGCTCACCCTGGAGACCCGCGGGCCGGAGCACGTCGAGGAGATCCTGGCGGCGCTGCGGCAGCAGGGGTACACGGTGGAACTCTTCGGAGCCTGAGACGTCATGCACCTCTCCCTCAAGACCGTCGCGCTCGTCGCCCTCCTCTCCGCCGCGGCCGGCTTCGCCGGCGGCTGGTGGTGGCGCCGCCACACCCACCCGACCGCCGCCGAGAAGTTCGACGAGGCCGCCAAGGGGCTGCGCCAGGGGCTGTTCGGCCGGTAGCACGCCCGGGCGCGCGAGGTCGCCGTGGCCGAGCCGGAGGTCGAAGCCCGCTGCCTGGAGGCGCTGGACCGCGGCGATCACGCCGGCGCGGCCACCGTGGTGGTGCGCCACTACGGCCCGCAGCTGCTCGGCTACCTCTGCTCGGTCCTGCGCAGCGAGGCCGACGCCGGCGAGGTCTTCTCCATGTTCTCGGAGGACCTGTGGCGCGGCCTGCCCGGCTTCCGGCGCGAGTGCCCGCTGCGCGTCTGGTGCTACCGGCTGGCCTGGCACGCCGCGGCCCGCTTCCTGCGCGACCCCTACCGCGGCCGCGGCCGCCGGCTGGAGACCAACGAGCTGTCCCGCCTCGTGGAGGAGGTCCGCTCCAGCGTGTTCCTGGGGCGCGACCAGGCCCGCCAGGCCACCCTGGACCGGCTGCGCGCCTCGCTGACGCCCGGCGAGCGGACGCTGCTGGTGCTGCGCCTGGACCGCGGCCTGGCCTGGTCGGAGGTGGCGCTGGTGCTGGGCGAGGAGCTGGGCCAGCCGGTCGACGAGCCCACGCTGCGCAAGCGCTTCGAGCGGCTCAAGGACAAGCTGGCGGCGCGGGCCCGCGACGAGGGGCTCCTCGGGTGACGGCCGCGCGCACGCCGCGGAGCGCCTCCGGCTCCATCTCGTCGCTCCTCTCCGAGCTCGCCGAGGCCCCCGACCGCTCGCTCGACGAGCTCCTGCCCGAGCTCCACCCGGGCGACGTGGTGGCGGGCCGCTTCGAGCTGGTCCGCGAGCTGGGGCGCGGCGGGTTCGGCCTGGTCTACGAGGCGCGCGACCGCGAGCTGGGGCGCGCCGTGGCCTTCAAGGCCATCCGGCCGGTCCGCACCCGGGCGCTGGAGCGGCTGGCCAAGCCGCTCAAGGAGGAGGCCGAGGCGGCGGCGCGGCTCAACCACCCCAACGTGGTGACGCTGCACGACTCCGGCGTCCACGACGGCACGCCCTACCTCATCATGGAGCTGCTGCGCGGCGAGACCCTGGCGGCGCGGCTCCGGCGCGGCCCGCTGGCGGCGGAGGAGGCGCTGCGGGTGGCGGTGGCGGTGGCGCAGGGGCTCGCGGCGGCCCACGCGGCCGGGGTGCTCCACCGGGATCTCAAGCCCGGCAACGTGTTCCTCACCGAGGGCGGCGCGGTCAAGCTGGTGGACTTCGGCCTGGCCTCCATCATGGGGCGGGCCGCGCTGGCGGCCGGCACGCCCGCCTACATGGCGCCCGAGCAGCTGCGCGGCCAGCCGGAGGACGCGCGCACCGACGTCTTCGGCGCCGCGGCGGTGCTCTTCGAGACCCTCTGCGGCGCCCTGCCCTACCCGGTGGCCGGCGGGCGCTCGGCGGTGCTCGACCCCGGGCCGCCGCCCGCCCTGCCGCTCGGGGACCCGCCCCCGGAGCTCGTGGCGCTCCTCACCGGCGCGCTGGCCCGGCATCCG
>JAJYAW010000308.1 GCA_021779335.1 Myxococcales bacterium
CCGCGCCAGCCGCCCCGGCCCGTCCCTCGCCGGCCGAGGAGGAGGCCGCCCGGATGGCGGCCGCCACCGCCGCCAAGGCGCGCGCCGCCGCCGAGGCGGCCGCCCTCGACGAGGAGGCCAGGAAGGAGGCCTACCGGCAGCGCAAGGAGCAGGAGCGGCTCGACAAGGAGCGCAAGCGCCAGGAGCGGGAGGAGGCCGAGCGGCGAGCCCGCGAGGAGGAGGCCCGCGCCGCCGCCGAGGCGGAGGCCCGGCGGCAGGCCGAGCAGGAGGCGCGGCGGCGGAAGGCCGAGGCCGAGGCCGGCAAGACGCTGGCGGCGGGCCTGGAGAAGACCCGCGGCGGCTTCATGGCGCGCTTGAACGCGCTCCTCGGCGGAGGGCGGCAGCTCGACGAGCAGGTGCTGGCCGACCTCGAGGAGGTGCTCTTCACCGCCGACATCGGCGTCAAGACGGCCACCCGGCTGCTCGAGGCCGTGCGGGAGAAGGTGCGCGCCAAGGCGCTGGCCGACCCGGCCGCGGTCCGGGCCGCCCTCAAGGCCGAGATCACCCGCATCCTGGCCCTCGACGGCGCCCCGCCCCGCCCCTTCGGCCCCGCCGCCGAGCGCCCCTGGGTGGTCATGGTGGTGGGCGTCAACGGCTCCGGCAAGACCACCACCATCGGCAAGCTGGCCGCCAAGCTGAAGGCCCAGGGGCACGCCGTGCTGCTGGGGGCCGGCGACACCTTCCGGGCCGCCGCCGGCGAGCAGCTGGAGATCTGGGCGGAGCGCGTCTCGGCCCCCATCGTCCGCGGCAAGGACGGCGCCGACCCGGCCTCGGTCTGCTTCGAGGCGGTGCAGCAGGGCGTGGCGACCGGCGCCGACGTGGTGCTGTGCGACACCGCCGGCCGGCTCCACACCAAGGCCCCGCTCATGGAGGAGCTCAAGAAGGTGAAGCGGGTCATCGCCAAGGCGGCGCCCGGCGCGCCGCACGAGGTGCTCCTGGTGCTCGACGCCACCAGCGGCCAGAACGCCATCGCCCAGGCCCGGCAGTTCCACGAGGCGCTCGGCGTGACCGGGCTCGCGCTCACCAAGCTCGACGGCACCGCCAAGGGCGGCGTGGTCATCGGCATCAGCGACGAGCTCCGGCTGCCGGTGCGCTGGGTGGGCGTCGGCGAGACCGTGGCCGACCTCAGGCCCTTCGACCCGGCCGCCTTCGTCGAGGCGCTCTTCGAGTGAGCCCGCAGCCCGGCCCCCGCGCCATGACCCCGCCCTTCGCCGCCCTGCTCCTCGACATCGACGGGACCCTGCTGCGCGCCAGCGGCGCCGGCCGCCGCGCCTTCGAGGGGGCGCTGGCCGACCACGCCGGCGTCCCCCTCGACGGCGCCCTCGCGACGCTCCGCTTCGACGGCATGACCGACCGGGGCATCGTGCGCGAGGCGCTGGCGCTGCTGGGGCGCCCGTGGGCGGAGGCGGCCTGTGACGACATCCTGGCCCGCTACGTGGCCCGCCTCGACGTCGAGATCCAGGGCCCGGGCTACCGCGTCCTCCCCGGCGTGGTGGCGCTCCTCGAGGCGCTGCGGGCGCGCGGCGCCGCCTTCGGCCTGTGCACCGGCAACGTGGTGGACGGCGCCCGGGTCAAGCTCCGGCGCGGCGACCTGGAGCGGTACTTCGACTGGAGCCCGCGCGGCATGCACGGCTTCGCCGAGGACGGCGAGGAGCGCGCGCGCGTGGTGGCGGCGGCGGTGCGGCGCGTCTCCGCCGCGCTGGGGCGCGCCGTCGAGCCCGCCGAGGTGCTCATCGTGGGCGACACCCCGCGCGACGTGCTGGCGGCCCACGAGGCGGGCTGCCCGGCCCTCGGCGTGGCCACCGGCAACTTCGACGAGGCGGCGCTGGCGGCGGCCGGCGCCGACGCGGTGGCCCCGACCCTGGACGCCCCCGCCGCGCGCGCCCTGCTGGGCACCTGAGCCCCACCGTGCCGCCCCTCGACCTCGACCTCGAGCCCCGCGCCCCGCTGCCGCCCCTCGAGGCGCCCCGCCTGGCCGCCGTGGAGGCCTCGCGCGCCGACGAGGGCCGCCTGCAGGGCTGCCTGGAGGCCGCCCCCGGCTACTTCGTCCTCACCGAGGGCGCCCCGCCCTCGCCCGACGCGGCGGCCCGGCTCCTCGACGAGGCGGAGGCCGACCCGTGCCGGCGCGTCCTGCTGCTCGAGCGCCGGCGCGGCGGCGCGGCGGTGGGCGTGCTCGACGTCTGGCTCGACCAGCCCGAGCCGGGCACGGCGCACCTGGGGCTGCTGCTGGTGGCGGAGCGGCTGCAGGGACAGGGGCTGGGGGCCGAGGCCGCCGCGGCGCTGGAGCGGTCGCTCGGGGCGGCCGGCTACGGGCTGTTGCGCCTCTCCGTGGGCGACGAGAACCCCGGCGCCCACGCCTTCTGGGAGCGGCAGGGCTACGCCCCGGTGGGCCGGCTGGCGGGCGGCGTCACCGTCTACGAGAAGCCGCTCGCCGGGTGACCCCGGGAGCGGCATCGGCGCGGCGGATCCGGCGGAGGGCGGCGCAGCGCCCGGCGCGCTACTCGGCGGTGCGGGCCGGGGCCAGCACGCGGGCCCAGCGGATGACGGTGCCGCGCAGCCCCTCGTAGATCGACACGAGCGCCACGTACCCGTAGCCCACCTGGAAGAGCACCAGGAAGGGGACCGAGTAGTAGACCTCGCGGCGCAGCAGGTAGACCACGCCGTAGGTCATGTAGGCGGCCAGCGCCAGCTCCACCAGCGGCTGCAGGGTGGCCGCCGCCTTGTAGCCGCTCTTCCTCGCCTTCCCCGGCGTCGGCGCCGGGCCGCCCACGCCCGCCTTGGGCGTGCGGACGAAGCCGGTCTCGTAGCCCATGAGCGCCTCGACGACGGCGCGGGCGTTGTTCACCGAGAGGCCGATGCCGAGCGCCATGACGAAGGGCAGGTGCTTGACCCGGTCCCACCAGGAGGCCCCCTGCTCGGCCTGGCTCACCGCGTAGAACATGAGCACCGAGAGGGTGGCCATGACGGCGAAGGGCAGGTCGACCAGCAGCACCTCGAACCAGCCGTGGCTGACGCGCACCACGCAGGAGACGGGGAGCAGGATGGCCAGCGGGATCATGACCACCCAGGCCAGGTTGGCGGTCAGGTGGAAGAAGGCCTCCTTGCGGACCTCGTCGGGCAGCCCGGCCTTGCGCAGCATGGGCCAGAGCTTGAGCGCCACCTGGATGGAGCCCTTGGCCCAGCGGTGCTGCTGGGCCTTGAAGGCGTTCATGTCCTCCGGCAGCTCGGCCGGCGTGACCACGTCGGGCAGGAAGACGAAGCGCCAGCCCTTCACCTGGGTGCGGTAGGAGAGGTCCAGGTCCTCGGTGATGGTGTCGTGCTGCCAGCCGCCGCCGTCGACGATGGCGGCGCGGCGCCACACGCCGGCGGTCCCGTTGAAGTTGAAGAAGCGGCCGGAGCGGCTGCGCGCCGAGTGCTCCACGATGAAGTGCCCGTCCAGGAAGATGGCCTGGGCCCGGGTCAGCAGCGAGTGGTTGCGGTTGAGGTGACCCCAGCGGGCCTGCACCACCGCCACCCCGGGATCCGTGAAGTGGTGGACGCAGCGGAGCAGGTAGTCGGGCGGCGGGAGGAAGTCGGCGTCGAAGACCGCCACGAACTCCCCCTTGGCGGTGGTGAGGCCGTGCTCCAGCGCGCCGGCCTTGAAGCCCCGGCGATCCACGCGGTGCACGTAGACCACGTCGACGCCGCGGGCGCGCCAGCGCTCCACGCAGGCCCGGGCGATGCCCTGGGTCTCGTCGGTCGAGTCGTCCAGCACCTGGATCTCGAGCCGGTCGGCCGGGTACTCGATGGCGCAGGCCGCGTCGATGACCCGCTCGGCCACGAAGAGCTCGTTGAACATGGGCAGCTGCACCGTGACGCGCGGCAGCTCGGCGAAGCGTCCGGCCGGGGTGGGCAGCCGGTACTTGTGCCGGTAGTGCAGGTAGACCATCCAGATGCGGTGCGAGCCGTAGAGCGACAGCACCAGCAGCAGGCTGGAGTAGGCGAGGAAGACCGAGAGCTCGAGCGTGTTCATCGTGACCTTCAGGTGCTGGCTGGCTCGTCCCCGCGAGCTTTCCGCCGTCCCTGGGCAGGTGGTGGGGGCCCGGCGCGAGAGAAGCAAACGCGAGGCCGCGCGTACTTTACTGATCCCGGCGCGAATGTCAAACGCCGAAGTCCCCGACTTGCCTCGGGAAAACCGGGGCGGCGCACCTCGCCGCGCCCCTCGAGCCGCGAGCCCGGACTGCCCGAAGGGGCGGCAGGCCGCGGGCGCCGGGCCACAGGGCCGGCGTGTCCCGGGGGCCGCGCCGCTCGACCCCCGA
>JAJYAW010000014.1 GCA_021779335.1 Myxococcales bacterium
CTCGATGATCGCGCCGGGCGCCAGGGCCGGCGGCGCCGCGAGCCCGAAGCGGCCGAGCGGCACCCGCCCTGCCGCCACGTCCAGGTTGGCGGCCAGGTAGCGCTCCGGGGCGCCGAGGTCGTTCCAGTAGCCGCAGGTCACCACCCCGCGCACCAGCCCGCGCGCCAGGAGCGGCGGGTAGACGTCGCGGTTCACGTCCTGCTCGAAGGGGCTGGCCGGCAGGCGCGCCAGCAGCGCCGGCGAGAGGACGTGCACGCCGGGGAAGTGCCACGGGGTGAGCCCCTCCCCCCCGGGCCCGAAGCGCCCGGCGATGCGCCGCACCCGGCCGCCCGGGTCGAGCTCCACCGCCGCGTAGCGCCCGCCGGCCGGCATGGCCAGGAGCGCCATGGTGGCCAGCGCGCCGGAGGCGAGGTGGGCCGACAGCACGCCCGCCAGGTCGAGGTCGAAGAGGACGTCGCCGTTCACCACCACCACCGCGTCGGCGCCCTCGAGGAGCGGCCGCGCCTGCCGCAGCGCCCCGCCCGTGCCGGCGATGACCGGCTCGCGGGAGACCTCGAGCGCCATCCCCAGCGCGGCGGCGGCGGCGCGCGCCTCGGCCGCCATGACGTCCGGCAGGTGGTGCACGTTGACGACGGCGCGCCGCACCCCCGCGCCGCGGAGCAGCCCGAGCGAGTAGCGGACGAGCGGCACGCCGCAGACCGGCACGGCCGGCTTGGGGCAGCGCCCGGTGAGGGGGCGAAGCCGGGTCCCGAGCCCGGCGCACAGGACCATCCCGGCGACCGTCATGCTATGGGCCAGCGTAACAGATGAGCCCCGCCTGGCGGCTGCGCCTCCTCTACTTCCTGTACTACGGGGCCGTCGGCTCGCTGCTCCCCTACTTCGCCCCGTACCTGCGCGGCCTGGGCTTCAGCGGCGCGCAGATCGGCACGGTGCAGATGCTGGGGCCGCTGGCGTCGCCGCTGGCGGCGCTCGGCTGGGGCGCCTTCGCCGACCGGCGCGGCGCGCCGGACCAGGCGCTCCGGCGGGCCACCGCCGTGGCCCTGGCGGCCGCCTGCCTGCTGCCCTTCGCCGAAGCGCCGCTGGCGGTGGGCGCGGTCGTCCTGGCGCAGGCCCTGGGCGACCGGGCCGTGGTGCCGCTGCTCGACTCCATCACGCTGGAGCACGTCCGGCGCGTCCGGGCCTCGAGCTACGCCCGCATCCGGGCGGCCGGCTCGCTCGGCTTCGCGGCGCTGGCGCTCCTGGTGGGCGCGCTCCTGGCCTGGCGCGGCGATCGACCCGGCGATCGGCTGCTGCCCGTCACCGTCCTCGCGCTCATGGCCGGCCTCGCGCTCGGGGTGCGCGGGCTGCCCGCCACCGGCCCGCCGCCGGGGCCGCGCCCCGGCTGGCGCGAGGTCCGCGACCTGCTGCGCAACCGCTCCCTGCTCGGCCTGCTCGCCGTCTCCTCGCTCCACTGGCTGGCCGCGGCGCCGTTCCACCTCTTCTTCGGCCTGCTGGTGCGGGAGCGCGGCCTGCCCTCGGGCGTCACCGGGCTCGGCATGGGCCTCGGCGTGGCGGCCGAGGTGGCCTTCCTCCTCTGGTTCCCGCGGCTGGAGCTGCGCTTCCGGCTGCGCACGCTGCTCGGGTTCGCCTTCGCCGGGTCGGCCCTGCGATGGGTCCTGCTGTCGAGGGCCGAGGGCGCGGCCGCCGTGATCTCGCTGCAGCTCCTGCACGGCCTGACGTTCGGCCTCTTCTGGGGGAGCGCGGTCGCGGCGCTCGGCCGCATCGTCCCGGCGCGCCTCAGATCCACGGGGCAGGCGCTCTTCTCGGCGGTGGTGTTCGGTGGAGGGAACGCGATCGGGTACCAGCTGGCCGGGCTGGCCTTCGATCATTACGGCTCCGCGGCTCCCCTTTTCTGGTGGGCGGGGCTCATCGAGGTCGTGCCCCTGACGGGGGTCCTCATCGCTCGTCGGCGGCAACGGATCGGGGTCTCGTCCAGTCGAGTCAATTGACCTGATTCTTCTGATGTTCAGGTCACTTGAGCGTCGAGGCCAGGCCGAGCGGCCGGACAGATCTTGACCGGACCGGACCGCATGGTTTGCACTCCGCTCGCGCATCTTGCGCGCGGACCTTGCGCGTAAGGCTTGTGTGGGCTGTGTACACCGTGGTAGGAATTTTTCACCGGATCACCCGCGGCCCCCCCCGAAATATCTCCCCCGGAGGAACAAGCATGGCTGAGTCGAACGTGGCGCAGATCCCTGGCAAGGGCGCTGGGATCACCAAAGAGGAGCGGTTGGTCATCTTCGCGTCGTCCCTCGGAACCGTCTTCGAGTGGTACGACTTCTACCTCTACGGCTCGCTGGCGGCGATCATCTCCGCCAACTTCTTCAAGGCGGTGAACGAGACCACCTCGTTCATCTTCGCCCTGCTCGCCTTCGCGGCCGGCTTCTTCGTCCGCCCGTTCGGCGCCATCGTCTTCGGCCGGCTCGGCGACCTCATCGGCCGCAAGTACACCTTCCTCGTCACCATCCTCCTCATGGGCGGCGCCACCTTCATCGTGGGCATCCTCCCCACCTTCGACACCTGGGGCGTGGCCGCCCCCATCATCCTCATCACCATGCGCATCCTGCAGGGGCTCGCGCTCGGCGGCGAGTACGGCGGCGCGGCCACCTACGTGGCCGAGCACGCCCCCAACGGCAAGCGCGGCTACTTCACCTCCTTCATCCAGACCACCGCCACCCTGGGGCTCTTCCTCTCGCTCATCGTCATCATGGTCACCCGCATCGTGTGGGAGTCGACCTGGGGCAAGGGCGCCTTCGAGTACAACGGCTGGCGCGTCCCCTTCATCCTCTCCGCCCTGCTGGTCGGCATCTCGGTCTGGATCCGGCTGCAGCTCAACGAGTCGCCGGTCTTCAAGAAGATGAAGGAGGAGGGCAAGGTCTCTCGCGCGCCGCTGACGGAGTCGTTCCTCCGCTGGGGCAACCTCAAGATCGTGCTCCTCGTCCTCTTCGGCGGCGTGGCCGGCCAGGGCGTGGTCTGGTACACGGGCATGTTCTACGAGCTCTTCTTCCTGCTCCAGACGCTCAAGCTCGAGCCCCAGCAGGCCAACCTGATCGTGGCCTTCTCGCTCATCATCGGCACCCCCTTCTTCATCGTCTTCGGCGCGCTCTCCGACAAGTTCGGCCGCAAGTGGATCATCATGGCCGGCTGCCTCATCGCGGCCGTGACCTACCCGATGATCTTCCGGGGCCTGACCCACTTCGCCAACCCCGGCCTGGAGGAGGCCACCGTCCGGGACCCGGTGGTGGTGATCGCCGACCCGTCCGACTGCGCCTTCCAGTTCGACCCCATCGGCAAGAAGACCTTCAAGTCCTCCTGTGACCAGGTGAAGAGCTACCTGGCCAAGAGCGCCATCCCCTACACCAACCAGGACGCCCCCGCGGGCACCCTGGCCTCGGTGAAGGTGGGCCCGACCGTGGTGCAGAGCTTCGACGGCAACGCGGCCGGCGCGGAGTTCGGGGCCCTGAGCGCCAAGCTCGCCAAGGAGCTCAAGGCGGCCACCTCGATGTACCCGGCCAAGGCCGACATGAAGCGGGTCAACACGCCCATGGTCATGCTGCTGCTCGTGATCCTGGTGATCTACGTCACCATGGTCTACGCGCCCATCGGCGCCTGGCTCGTCGAGCTCTTCCCGGCCCGCATCCGCTACACCTCGATGTCGCTGCCGTACCACATCGGCAACGGCTGGTTCGGCGGCTTCCTGCCGACCATCGCCTTCGCCCTGGTGGCCGCCACCGGCGACATCTACTACGGCCTGTACTACCCGATGGCCATCGCGGCCATGACGTTCGTGGTCGGGTCGCTCTTCATGAGGGACACGGACACCCAGGGCTCCATCCACCACCTGGACTAGCCCGCGGCCCCGGCTCGACGATTCCCGGCCTCCGGCGCCTCGGCGCCGGGGGCCGTTTCATCTCGTGATACATTCCCGCCCCCCCCAACACGCGACCGCCGCCAGCCTCGGAGCCGGCCGCCCCCACAGGAGCTCGAAATGAAGAAGTCCCTCGCCGTCCGCAGCGCCGTGGCCGCCCTGCTCGCCTCCCACGCCGTCCTCGCCGTCGCCGAGGAGGCCTCGGTGGAGGGCCAGGGCGACCTCGGCGGCCTGAGCGGGCTGCTCTACCTGATCGGCGGCATCGTCGTCATGGGCGTCGTCATCTGGCTCATGACCAAGTTCCTCGGCCGCAGCAAGTAGCACCGGCAGACGGCTCGATGGGCGCGGGGCGCCGCCTCCCCGCGCCCCGCCTCACCCCGGCGTGAAGCGCGGCCGCACCACCGTCACCGAGCAGGTCGCCTCGGCCGCCACCCGGGTCGAGACGAAGGTCCCCTTGAGCGGGACGTCGGCCGGCGGCGCCCCGATGACCACGTGCTCCACCTGGTTGCTCCGCGCGTACTCCAGCAGCGCCGCGGCCGGATCGCTCGACTCGATGACGTGGTAGCTGATCCGCTCCGGGGGCAGCCCGAGCGGCTCGGCCCAGTTGCGGAGCAGCACCAGGTGCTTGATGCGCTGGCTGGTCCCGGCCTCCTCCGCCGAGCCGCCGGCCAGCTCGGAGGCCGGGCGGATGACGGTGACGCAGGTGAGCCGGCGGTCGGCGCCCACCGCCATGAGCCGCCCCACCACCTCGCGCAGGGCCTGGAAGCGCGCCTCGCTCCGGTGCTGGGTGGCCACCGCCGCCAGCACGATGGAGGCGGTGGCCAGCTGCAGGCTGGGGCGATCCAGCGGCGAGGGCTCGTAGCCGGCCGCCATGATCCAGCGCTTCAGGAGGGTCCCCGGCCCGGGGCGGCGCAGCCGCCGGCCGCGCTCGGTGACGGTCACCTGCTCCGGCTGGGAGAGATCGCTCGCCACCTGGGCCGCCGAGGCGTAGCGGCCGGCCGCCTGCGGCTCCAGGCAGCGCAGGATCACCTCCTGCAGCCACTCCGGGAGCTCCGGCCGGACGCGGCGCGGGGAGCGGGGGATGTGCCAGAGCCGCCGGCGCAGGCCGCGCCGCGAGGTGGGGGCGCCGTGCGGGTACTCCCCGGTGGCGAGCTGGTAGAGGATGACCCCCAGGGCGAAGAGGTCGCTGCGGGGATCCCAGCGCACGCCCAGCACCTGCTCCGGCGAGATGTAGGGCCCGGAGCCCATGGGGTGGTGGAACTCCTCGGCCAGCAGGTCCGGGAAGTGGGCGTGGCGGGCCAGGCCGAAGTCGACCAGCACGGCCGAGCCGTCGGCCCGCAGCAGGATGTTGGCCGGCTTCACGTCGAGATGGACGACCTCCTGGGCGTGGACCGCGTGGAGGGCGGTGGCGATGGAGGCGCCCAGCGCGGCCACCTCGGTGGCCGGGAGCGGCGCCCGGTCCACCCACTCCTTGAGCGACGGCCCCTCGATCCGCTCCATGACGAGGTAGGGCTGCCGGGCCAGGTCGCCGGCCGCCACGAAGCGCGGCACGTGCGGCCCGGTCAGGACCGAGTGGACCGTCACCTCGACCTCGTAGGTGACCACGCTCTCCGACGGCTCGCCGGGGCCGAGGCGCGGCACCTTGATGACGAGCGGGAAGTCGAGGTCCGGGCGGTCGGGCGGCGGGGAGCAGCGGTGGAGGACGCCCATGCCCCCGGCGTGGAGCCGCTCGCCCACGCCGAAGCCGTCGATGACGTCGCCCTCCTGGAGGCCGGTGCTCACGGCGCTCACTCCCCCCGCTCCAGGCGGCGCGCCAGCAGCTCGGGCAGGCCGGCGGCGCGGATCTTGGCGGCCGCCCGGGCCCACTGGTAGGGCACGCGGAAGAAGGTCAGGGCGCGCCGGTCGGTGTCGAAGAGGGCGTAGGCCGCGGCGGTGTTGCCGTCGCGCGGCTGGCCGGCCGAGCCGACGATGGCCAGCCAGCGCCGGTGCGCCGGGACCGGGATGGCCACGCCGGGCTCGGGGCGGTGCTGCAGCGGCCGGCCGCCGGCCCCCTGGTAGTAGAGCATCGGCTCGTGGACGTGGCCGGAGAAGACCCAGGTCCCGGGCGCCGCGGCCAGGCTCTGCCCGGCCCGCCGCGGGTCGGAGACGTAGGTCCAGTCGGCGGGGCGGTCGGCGCTGGCGTGCACCAGGAAGATCTCGTCGCGCCGCGCCGTGAGCGGCAGCCCGGCCAGGAAGGCGCGGTGCGCCTCGCCGAGCTGGGCGCGGGTCCACTCCACCGCCGCCTCGGCCGCCCGGTTCATGGTGTCGGAGCCGGCGTCGAGGATGGCGGCGTCGTGGTTGCCGCGCACCGCCAGGGCCCCTCCCGCCACCTCCCGCTCCACCAGCTCCAGCACCGCCACCGGATCCGCGCCGTAGCCCACCAGGTCGCCCACGAAGGCGTGCGCCTCCGCCCCCTGGTCGCGGGCGTGCTCCAGGCAGGCGGTCAGCCCCTCCAGGTTGCCGTGGATGTCGGCGAGCAGGGCGAGCTTCATGGCGGGGCGGGCCGGCTAGAGGTCCCTCAGGGTCCGGGCGCCGAGGAGCTTGCGCAGCACCAGGAAGAGCTCGGCGGTGGCGATGGCGTCGGTGAGCGCGTCGTGCGCCTGGTAGTCGGGCAGGCCGAGCCGGCGGCGGGTCTCGGTCAGGTTGGTGGAGGGCACGTCGGCCGGCGCGTCGGCCGGGCGCACGAAGCGGGTCTTCCGGTCCAGCTTGAGGATCAGCTCGACGGTGTCCACCACCGGCGGCCGGGGCCACCTCCGGCCGAGCCGCTGGTAGGCCCGCTTGAGGAACTGCACGTCGATGGCCTGGTAGTGGACGAGCAGCGCCCCCTCGCGGACGCGCCGGTCGACCTCGAGGAGCACGTCGCCCAGCGGCGGCGCGGCGCTCACCTCGCCCCGCAGGAGCTGGTGGGCCCGCACCGACTCCGGCCGGATCTCGCGCCCCTCCTCGGGCCGGACCAGGGTCCGGTAGGCCTCGCCGAGCTTGATGATGCCGGCGCGGACGGGGAGCATCCCCACGGCGATGATGGGGTCGCGGCGGGCGTCCAGCCCGCCGGTCTCGATGTCGAGCGCCCAGTAGGTGACCGAGTCCCAGGCCGGCGAGTGGAAGAGCACGGCGCCAGTCTACCCCGGCCCCCGGGCCGGCGAGGGGCCATCAGAGGCTGGCCTGGTAGTGGTAGGCGGCCATGTCCTGCCACGACTTGATGGCCCGGAAGGAGTCCTTGAGCCGGCTCCGCTCGATGCCGGAGAGCTCGGAGAGGGCCACCCGGTTGACGACCGCCTTGCCGGCCGAGAGGAGGCGGAGCTGCAGCCGGAGCCTGAGGCCGAGCAGGAAGCGGTAGGCCTCCGAGACGCCCGAGAAGACCTCCTGGCTCATCAGGCCCGCCTTGACGGCGGCCTCCAGCCGGGCGCGGGTGTTGCGCTCGCGCGAGCCGATCTCCAGGCCGTAGCAGCGGGCCAGCAGGGTGATGGGCGAGAGCCCCTGCATCTTCAGGTCGATCTCGGCCGACTCGCGCAGCCGCATCATGAGCGACCCGGGCGGCCGCAGGTCCAGCGCGGCGTGGGCCAGGTAGCGCAGGAAGACCGGGTGCTGCGCCGTGGAGGAGAGCGCCTCCTCCAGCGGCCCCAGGTCGAGCGCGCCGCCCACCCGGCGGAAGTCGAAGAAGGTGGAGGCCTCCAGCAGCTCCTGCGGCTTGCGCGCCTCGAACCAGCCGGCGAAGCGCTGCACCCACTCCGAGACCGTGCCGTTCCACTGGGTGGCCATGTAGCCGCCGGTGCAGCGGGGGAAGCCGGCCGCCTCCAGGTCGCCGTTGACGTGCTCGGCCAGCTGCTGGAACCAGGCGCGGTGCCCCTCCCCCTCGTCGGCGAAGACCAGGGCGTTGTCCTGGTCGGTCAGGAGCGTCTGCTCCATGCGCCCCTCCGAGCCCATGGTGAGCCAGGCGTAGGGGGCGGGGGGGGCGCCCAGATCGGCCTCGGCGAAGGCCAGCACGCGCCGCACCAGCGCGTCGTTGAGCCGGGCCACGTAGCCGGCGATGACGTCGGCCTCCAGGCCGCCCGCCAGCAGCGCCGAGGCCATCTCGGCCACCTTGGTGCCGTACCCGGGCAGGGCCGAGCGGTCGGCCAGCCGCTCCACCCGCCGCAGCACGGCCACCGGGCCGGGGGCGTGGCACTTGAGCAGGTCGGTCGAGGTGAGCACGCCCACGATCTCCTCGCCGCGCCGCACCGGCAGGTGGTGGCCGCCGAAGTCGAGGAGCGTGGTCCAGGCCGCCGAGATGGGCACGGCGGCCTCCACCGTGCGCAGCGGCCGGGTCACGATGTCGAGCAGCGGCGTCCCCGGCCCGAGCCCCTCGGCCAGGACGCGGTTGCGGAAGTCACGGTCGGTGACGATGCCCGGCGGCTCGGTGCGCACCAGCACCGAGCTGACGCGCTGATCGCGCATGACCCGGGCCGCCTCGCCCACCGTGGCCGACGGCGCCACCCAGACGGCCGGGCGGCGCAGGAGCTGGGACACCTCGAGGTTCAGGTCGGCCTTGAAGGTGGTGACCGGCGAGTGCTCCAGGCTGCTGCGGAGCCGCTGCGAGAGCCCCACCGCGAAGTGGCCGGCGAAGTGCGCGTCGGCGAGGAGCCGCTGGAAGTCCTGGGCCGGGAGCCGGTACGCCAGCAGGTCGTCCTCGACGATGACGTCGAGGGTGGCCCGGCCGGTGATGAGCGAGGTGTAGCCGAAGGTCTCGCCCTCCTCGAGCACCTGCAGCGTCTGCCCCTCGCGCTCCAGCCGGACCGAGCCCTTGCGGATGACGTAGAGGTGCTGCAGCGGCTCGCCGCCCACGGCGACGAGCCGGCTGCCGGCCGGGTAGTAGCCCACCTCGAGCGCGCCGGCGGCGAGGTCGAAGAGCGGCTGCGCCAGGCCGTTGAAGGGCGGCGTGGCGCGCAGGTAGGCGACGGGGTCGAGGGCGGTCATCGGGATCGGCAGGATACGACACCCGCCGACAAGGGCGAACCGACGCCGCTCCGCGAGCGGCGCGGGCACGGCGCGGAGGCAGGTCCTTGCGCGCAGCACGCACCGCCTGCGTGCAGATGTTGCGTCGACGCACCCCGTCGTCAATGCAGTCGTTATTCGATTGGTTCCGGTCGGAGACCCGTTCAATCCACTATTGTTGCGCGCTATCCACGTCGCAATGATTCTGCTATTGCTGCTCGCCACCTGACCGAGCGACGCGGCGCAGCGCCTTCGCGGCGGGCGCCGGATTCCCACCGCGGCATCCACGGAGGAGATCTCGATGACGGCTGCACAGAAGACCCAGGCGCCCGACGGGGCCTCGAAGAAGAGCCCCAGGGAGCTGCTCGACTCTCCCGACTTCAAGGCCCTGGTGAAGAAGCGCTGGGCGGTGAGCTTCGGCCTGCTCGCCGTCCTCTTCGTCGGCTACTACGGCTTCATCCTGCTGGTCGCCACCGACAAGGAGTGGGTGTCGCAGACCGTCTCCAGCGCGCCCGGCGCGGTGGTGACGCGCGCCATCCCGCTCGGCATCGCGGCCATCGCGCTGGCCTGGGTGCTGGTGGCCTTCTACGTCTGGTGGGCCAACGGCTCCTACGATCCCGAGGTCCAGCGGCTCAAGGACCAGCTGAAGCACTGAGCGGCCACCCCGAACCGAACCTCACGGAGACCACCCACATGCCTCCCAGCACCGGAGCGGCCGCGGCGGCCGGCGACGTCGCCGCCTCGACCCTCGGCACGACCTCGATGTCGGCCGTCCTCTTCTTCTTCCTCATCATCGCCATCACCCTGGTCATCACCTACTGGGCGGCGCGCAAGACCAAGACCTCCTCCGAGTACTACGCGGCCGGCCGCAGCGTCTCGGCGCTGCAGAACGGCTTCGCGCTGGCCGGCGACTACATGTCGGCCGCGTCCTTCCTCGGCATCTCCGGCATGGTGGCCCTGTCCGGCTACGACGGGATGATCTACGCGACCGGCTGGCTCATGGGCTGGCCGGCCCTCATGTTCCTGGTGGCCGAGCCGCTCCGCAACCTCGGGAAGTTCACCTTCGCCGACGTGGTGGCCTTCCGCCTGCGCCAGAAGCCGGTCCGCATCGCCGCGGCCATCGGCGGCATCCTCACCGTGCTCTTCTACACCATCGCCCAGATGGTGGGCTCCGGCCACCTCATCGAGCTCATGTTCGGCATGAAGTACGAGCTGGCCGAGACGCTGGTCGGCATCGTCATGCTGGCCTACGTCCTCTTCGGCGGCATGCTGGCCACCACCTGGGTGCAGATCATCAAGGCGGTGCTGCTCCTCTGCGGCGTGACGGTGCTCACCTTCCTCACGCTCAGGCAGTTCAACTTCGACCCCACCCAGCTCTACACCAAGGTCATGGAGCTCTACCCGCCCCCCGGCGGCGACCCGCTCCAGAGCGCGCTCGCCCCCGGCGCCCTCACCAAGAGCCCCATCGAGGCGGTCTCGCTCGGCCTGGCGCTCATGTTCGGCCTGCTCGGCCTGCCGCACATCCTGATGCGGTTCTACACCGTGCCGGACGCCAAGGCGGCCCGCAAGTCGGTGCTCTACGCCACCGGCCTGATCGGCTACTTCTACGTCATCATCCCCATCGTGGGCTTCGGCGCCGCCGTGCTGCTCAAGGCCAGCGTGGTGAAGGGCGGCGCGCTGACCGCCCTCTCCGGCCGCGAGCTCATCACCCACTTCGACAAGGGCGGCAACATGGCGGCGCCGCTCCTGGCGGAGCTCCTGGGCGGCCAGGCCTTCCTGGGCTTCATCGCGGCGGTGGCCTTCGCGACCATCCTCGCCGTGGTGGCCGGCCTCACCCTGGCCGGCGCCTCGGCCTACAGCCACGACATCTACGTCTCGGTCATCAAGAACGGCCGCGCCACCGAGGAGGAGCAGGTCAAGGTGGCCAAGATCACCACGGTGGTCTTCGGCGTCATCGCGGTGGCCCTGGGCATCCTCTTCAAGGACGAGAACGTGGCCTTCATGGTGGGCCTGGCCTTCGCCATCGCGGCCAGCGCCAACTTCCCGGCCCTGCTCCTCTCGGTGCTGTGGAAGCCCTTCACCACCATGGGCGCCGTCTGGTCGATCGTGGTGGGCGCCTTCTCCTCCACCACGATGATCGTCCTCTCCCCCACGGTCTGGGAGGGCGTCTTCGGGTTCCAGCACGCCATCTTCCCGTACAAGAACCCCGCCATCTTCTCGATGTCGGCCGCCTTCGCGGCGGGCATCGTGGTGTCGCTGCTGACGCCGGAGAAGGACGCCCAGCTCAAGTTCGAGGACGAGAAGCTGCGCACCTACCTGGGCGTCGGCGCCGAGTAGGCCGGCGGGCCCAGGCCCCCTCCAGGGAGGGTGCAGCGGGGCGGGCCCTCCACCGGGCCCGCCCTCGTCGTCTCCGCGGGAGGAGCAGCGCGGCGGCGGCCGCGTTAGACTCGGGGGGAGCGCCGCCATGGACACCCTCGTCCTCTCCTCCGCCTACCTGCCCGTCGCCAGGGTCCCCTGGCAGCGGGCCGTCACCCTGCTCTGGGCCGGCAAGGTGGAGGTCATCGAGGAGTACCAGGATCGCGCGGTCCACTCCGTCTCGCTCGAGATCAAGGTCCCCAGCATCATCCGCTTCCTGCGCCACTTCCAGCGGCGGCGGCGGCAGGTCAAGTTCTCCCGCGAGAACGTCTACTCGCGCGACAAGGGGCGCTGCCAGTACTGCGGCCACCGGGTCCCGCGGCCGGAGGCCACCTTCGACCACGTCCTGCCGCGCTCGCAGGGCGGCGCCACCACCTGGGAGAACGTGGTCATCGCCTGCGCGCCCTGCAACCGGAGGAAGGGCGGGCGCACGCCGGCGCAGGCGAACCTGCACCTCCGGTCGGTGCCGGCGCGGCCGGCCTGGCTGCCCGACACGCTGCGCCTGACCTTCCTGTTCCGCCCGGACACCCCGCCCTCCTGGCGCCAGTTCTTCCGCGACCTCGACTACTGGCAGGGCGAGCTGGAGCAGGACGGCGGCTGAGCCCGGCCGGGCCGGCGGCTACGGCGCCAGCTCCGGCACGTGCCTCGCCAGCAGGGCCTGCAGGGGCGCCAGGTCCGGCCGCCGCGCGAGCGCCTCGCGGACGTACCGCAGCGACGCGGGGATGGAGACCAGGAAGCCGGGGTTCTTGCGGACCCGGTCGATGAAGACGAAGCGCCCCGCGTCCTTGAGCTTCCGCTGCACGGTGAGGAGGTCGAAGGTCCGGCGGAACGGCTCGTACTCCAGCGCCGGCCCGCCCGCCTCGGCCAGGCGGGCCAGGTACCGGCGCAGCATCGCCTCGACGAGGGCCGGCGGCAGCTCGACGTAGCTGTCTCGCAGCAGCGCCACCAGGTCGTACTGGCGCGGCCCCAGCAGCGCGTCCTGGAAGTCGATGACCGCCTGCTCGCCGCCCGGCAGCACCATGAGGTTGCGCGACTGGTAGTCCCGGTGGGTGAAGCCGCGAGGCTCGGCGGCCAGGCTCGCGGAGATCCGGTCGAACCAGCCGTCCAGCTCGACCCGCTCGGCCGGCGAGAGGCGGGCGCCCCTCCAGGCCTCCAGCAGCCACTCGCGGAAGTGGTGCAGCTCCCAGCGGTACAGGTCCTCGTCGAAGGCCCGGCCGAAGGCCAGGCACCCGGTGGGCCGGGCCTCGGCCGCGGCCCGCAGCCGGGCCAGCTGGTCGACGGCCCGCTCGTAGAGCCCGGCCCGGTCGTCGCCGGCCCGCAGGCGCGTCTCCAGCATGTCGTCGCCCAGGTCCTCCAGCACCATGAGCCCCTCGGCCTCCTGGAAGTCCAGGATGGCGGGCACCCGCACGCCGATGGAGGCCAGGTAGCGCTGCACGTCCACGAAGGGGTCGACGTCCGGGCGGGCGCCCTTGGTGACCTCCTCCGGCCCGGCACCCGGCGGCATGACCATGACCACCTGCGAGGCGGGCGGCAGGCCGACGCGCCAGTAGCTGCGCATGGAGGCGTGGCCGGCCAGCCGCTTCACCGGCAGTTCGCTGGCGTCGCGGCCGGTGGCGCGGCCGACGGCCTGGCGGACCCGGGGGGCGGTGGCGGCGTGGTCCTGGCTCATGGCTCGCTCCCGGGGGCTGGCGCGCCGGCGCGGCGCGTTGACGCTCCTGGCGGTCGGCGCTACAAGTCCGGCTCCCCGCCACGGAGCCACCATGAGCTACCACGAGAACGTCCTCGCCGCGATCGGCCGCACGCCGCTGGTGAAGCTGCAGAAGGTGACCGGGCCGGACGACGCCGCCGTGCTGGTGAAGCTCGAGTACCTCAACCCCGGCGGCTCCATCAAGGACCGCATGGCGCTCCACATCATCGAGAAGGCGGAGCGGGCCGGCCTGCTGAGGAGGGGCAGCACCATCGTGGAGAACACCTCGGGCAACACCGGGGTGGGGGTGGCGCTGGCGGCGGCGGTGAAGGGGTACCGGTGCATCTTCACCATGCCGGACAAGATGTCCAAGGAGAAGCAGGACACGCTCAAGGCCTTCGGCGCCCAGGTGGTGGTGACGCCCACCAACGTGCCGGCCGAGTCGCCGGAGAGCTACTACTCGGTGGCCAAGCGCATCGCCGCCGAGACGCCCAACAGCTTCTACCTGAACCAGTACCACAGCGGCGACAACGTCGAGGCGCACTACCAGCTCACGGCCCCGGAGCTCTGGGAGCAGACCGGCGGCCGCTTCGACGCCTTCGTGGCCGGCATCGGCACGGGCGGCACCATGAGCGGCTGCGGCAAGTTCTTCAAGGAGAAGGACCCGCGCATCCAGAACGTCGGCGTGGACCCGGTCGGCTCGGTCTACCACTCGATGTTCAAGACCGGGAAGCTGGGCAGCCCCCACGTCTACAAGGTGGAGGGCATCGGCGAGGACATGATGTGCGGCGCCATGCACCTCGAGGTGCTCGACGACGTGCGCCAGGTCACCGACGCCCAGAGCTTCGCCATGGCGCGCCGGCTGGCGCGCGAGGAGGGCCTCTTCGCCGGCGGCTCCTCCGGCGCCGCGGTCCACGTGGCGGTGCAGCTGGCCCGGGAGATGGGGCGCGGCAAGACCATCGTGGTGCCGCTGCCCGACGGCGGCCGCGCCTACATCTCCAAGTTCTTCTCCGACGAGTGGATGCGCGACAACGGCTTCCCGCTCTCCGACGGCGGGCCCAGCGTGGCCAGCGCCACCGTCAAGGACGTGCTGGGCGACCGGCGCGGCGCCGTCATCACCGCCCGCAAGGGCGACAAGGTCGAGGTGGTGGTCAAGAAGCTCAAGGAGCACGACATCTCGCAGATGCCGGTGGTGGACGAGGCCGGGCGCGCCATCGGCATGATCCACGAGTACGACCTGCTCAACTTCCTCATCGAGGGGAAGCACCGCCTCTCCGAGGTGGTGGAGCCGCTGGTGCAGCCGCTGCAGGGGACGGTCGGCCCGGAGACCCCCATCGGGCGGCTCCGCGAGATCTTCAACGACGACAACGTGGCGGTGGTGCGCGAGGGCGACCGGGTCACCGGCATCCTCACCAAGATCGACCTCATCGACTTCCTCGGCACGAGGATGAAGTAGGCCGCCGGCGGGGCACCGCCCGCGGCCGGACCAGCGCACCACCCCGGAGGGCCGACGCCATGGCGACCGACCAGAAGTCCCGCTTCGACACGCTGGCCATCCACGCCGGCCAGCGGCCCGACCCCACCACCGGCGCGGTCATGACGCCGGTCTACCTGACCTCGACCTACGTCCAGGACGGCCCGGGCCAGCACAAAGGCTTCGAGTACTCGCGCACCCAGAACCCCACCCGCTTCGCCCTGGAGGACTGCCTGGCGGCGCTGGAGGGGGCGCGCCACGGGCTCTGCTTCGCCTCCGGCCTGGCCGCCACCGACGGCATCCTCCACCTCCTCGAGGCGGGCGACCACGTGCTCGCCTCCGACGACGTCTACGGGGGCACCTTCCGGCAGTTCGACAAGGTCCACCGGCGCCACGGCCTGGAGTTCAGCTACGTCGACATGACCGACCCGGCCAACGTGGCGCGGGGCCTCAGGGCCAACACCCGGCTCGTCTGGATCGAGAGCCCCACCAACCCGATGCTCAAGCTGGTGGACCTGGCCGCGGTGGCCGCCCTGGCCCGCGCCCACGGCGCCCGCACCGTGGTGGACAACACCTTCGCCACGCCCTTCAACCAGCGGCCGCTCGAGCTGGGCATCGACGTGGTGACCCACTCCACCACCAAGTACCTGAACGGCCACTCCGACGTGGTGGGCGGCGCGGTGCTCACCAGCGACGAGCCGCTCTTCGAGCGGCTCCGCTTCCTGCAGAACGCGGTGGGCGGCGTGGCCGGCCCCTTCGACTCGTTCCTGGTGCTGCGCGGGCTGAAGACGCTGCACCTGCGGATGGAGCGCCACGCCGAGAACGCGCTGGCCCTGGCCCGCTTCCTGGAGGGCCACGCCCAGGTGGAGCGGGTCATCTACCCGGGGCTGCCCTCGCACCCGCAGCACGCCCTGGCCAGGCGCCAGATGCGCACGCCGGGGGGCATGCTGGCCTTCACCATCCGGGGCGGGCTGCCGGCGGCGACGGCCTTCCTGAAGGCGGTGCGCGTCTTCGCCTGCGCCGAGTCGCTGGGCGGCGTCGAGAGCCTCATCGAGCACCCCGCCATCATGACCCACGCCAGCGTGCCGGCCGAGGTGCGGGCCGCCCTGGGCATCGCCGACGGCTTCATCCGCGTCTCCGTTGGCGTGGAGCACGTCGACGACCTCACCGCCGACCTGGAGCGCGGCTTCGCGGCGGCGCGCGGCGGCTGAGGCCGGCGCCGCCCCCGCGGCGCGGCGCTACCCCTCGGCCGACGACCTCAGCCCCATGAGCTTGAGGATGCTGCCGGCCGGGCAGATGCCGGTGAAGGCGCTCTGCACCAGCATGAAGCCGACGAAGGCGGGCAGCAGCAGGAAGTGGCGGGACACGAAGATCGGGCACCCCTCCACGCCGAGCGCGACGCCCGCCATGATGAAGATGCCGGCCACGATGCGAACGCCCTTCTCGATGGTCATGTCTTGGGGCTCCTGGTGGGCCGGGCGGGACCCGGCCGGGTTGCGGCAGGATGCCTCACCCCGGATCGGAGGTAAAGTCAGCGAATGCTCACCTCCACCGCCCTGGCGCTCGCCCTCGTGACCCAGCTCTCCCTCCCCGAGCCGCCCAGGCCGCTGGCGGGGGCCGTGACCCGCGCCATCGCGGCGCTGCAGGCGAGCCACGGCCAGGCCGAGCGCCCCCGCATCGAGCGCGGCGTGCGCCAGGCCGCCTCGCTCTGGCGCGCCGAGGACGGCGACGCCAAGGCCTTCGAGGCCTTCGCGGTGGAGCAGTTCGCCCCGGCGGGCCCGGCCCTCGACGCCCTCTTCGGCCGGCTGGAGGCGGCCACCGAGGCGCTCGACGGCCACGCCGTGGAGGTGGGGCGCGCCCTCTCCTGGTGGACGCAGGTCGACACCGGCCCGATGCAGCCGGTCGACCCGCTGCTGGCAACCTACGACCCGGGCGCCCACCAGCTCGACGACCTCTTCGCCACCAGGGTGGCCTTCGTGGCGCTGCTCAACTTCCCGCTCACCACGCTGGAGGAGCGGCTGCAGGCCGGGCCGGCCTGGTCCCGCCGCCAGTGGGCCGAGGCGCGCCTGGCGGGCCGCTTCGCCCGCCGCGTCCCGGCCTCGGTGAGCCAGGAGATCTCCCGCGCCGCCGCCGCCGCCGACCTCTACGTGGCCGGCTACAACGTCTGGACCCACCACCTCCTCGACGCCGCCGGCGGCCGCCCCTTCCCGGCCGGCCAGCGGCTCCTCTCGCACTGGAACCTGCGCGACGAGATCAAGGCGCAGTACGCCCAGGAGGGCGGCCTGGCCCGGCAGCGGCTCCTCGCCAAGGTGATGGAGCGGATCGTGACCGAGACCATCCCGCGCGCCGTGGTGGACGACCCCACGGTGGACTGGGACCCGGTGCGCAACGTGGTGCAGCCCGCGCCGGCCGCCGAGATCGAGGGCGGCCGCGCCCCGCGGGCCAGGGTGGACGGCCAGCGCGAGCCCGACACGCGCTACGCCGTGCTCCTCCGGGACTTCCGGGCCGTGAAGGCGGCCGACCCCTACTCCCCGACGGCGCCGACCCACCTGGCGCGCAAGTTCGACCTGGAGCGCGAGCTCCCCGAGGCCCGGGTGGTGGCGCTGCTCCAGCAGGTGCTGGGCGCCCCGGAGGTGAGGGAGGTGGCGGCCATCATCCGGCAGCGGCTCGGGCGGCCGCTCGAGGCCCACGACATCTGGTACGACGGCTTCCGGCCGCGCACCCGCTTCACCGAGGCCGAGCTCGACCAGCGCACCAGGGCCCGCTACCCGAGCGCCGCCGCCTTCGCCAAGGACATCCCCGGCATCCTCGGCGCGCTCGGCTTCACGCCCGAGAAGGCCGCCTGGCTGGCCGCGCGGATCGAGGTCGATCCCGCCCGCGGCTCCGGCCACGCGGCCGGCGCGGCGCTCCGCGGCGACCACGCCCACCTGCGCACCCGCGTCGGCCCCGGCGGCATGGACTACAAGGGCTTCAACATCGCCGTCCACGAGCTGGGCCACAACGTGGAGCAGACCTTCTCGCTCTACGAGGTGGACTCCACGCTGCTGCAGGGCGTGCCCAACACCGCCTTCACCGAGGCCATCGCCTTCGTCTTCCAGGCGCGCGACCTGCAGGTCCTCGGCCTCGGCGCCCCCGACGCCGAGGCGCAGCGGCTGCTGGCCCTCAACGACCTGTGGATGACCTACGAGATCTCCGGCGTGGCGCTGGTGGACATGGGCGTGTGGCGGTGGATGTACCGGCACCCCGAGGCCACCCCGGCCGAGCTCCGCGAGGCCGCGCTGCGCCTCGCCCGCGAGGTGTGGAACCGCTGGTACGCGCCGGTGCTCGGCGTGAAGGACTCGCCGCTGCTCGCCGTCTACAGCCACATGATCCACAGCTTCCTCTACCTGCCGGACTACCCGCTCGGCCACCTCATCTCCGCCCAGATCGAGGCGCACCTGGCGGCCCGCCCGCCCGGCGACCTGGGCGCCGAGGTGGAGCGGATGACCCGCTACGGCGCCGTGGCGCCCGACCTGTGGATGCAGCAGGCCACCGGCGCGCCG
>JAJYAW010000309.1 GCA_021779335.1 Myxococcales bacterium
CGGTCGAGTCACCGGACGCCGTCACGGCGCGGCGGACCGACGTCCGCGCGGCGGCCGCGCGCGCCCACGCGGCGGCCCGGGTGGCCGGCGACAGCTGGGCCGACTGGCTCCCCTCGCTGCTGGGGAGCTTCTCCGCCTACCGGCAGGACTGGTCCACCGCCACCTCGCCGGACCACGGCTGGCAGGCCCAGGCGGTCCTCTCGCTCCCCATCCTGGAGGGCGGGCTCCGCGCCGGGCAGCTCCGCGAGCGGCGGGCGCTCTCGGCCGAGGCGGCCGCCCAGCTCGACGGGCTGCTGCGGCAGGCGCGCTCCGAGGTGCGGGCGGCCTACGCCTCGCTGCGGCACGCCGAGGCGGCGCTGCGGGAGAGCCGGCGGGCCGCCGACCGGGCGGGCCGGGCGCTGGCGCTGGTCACCGAGGCCTACCGGGCCGGCTCGACCACCAGCCTGGACGTCACCGACGCCGAGCAGCGAGCCCGCGACGCGGAGACGGCGGGCGCGGTGGCCGAGGACGCGGTGCGGCAGGCGCGGCTCGACCTGCTGGCGGCCACCGGCCAGTTCCCCTGAGCGGGCCGCCGGCGGAGCGGCCGGCGGATCAGCCGCGCAGCTCGCGCAGCACGTGCTCGTGGACCAGCCCGTTGGACGCCACGCACCCGCCGTTGAGGTGGGTGGGCGCGCCGGCCAGGTCGGTGAAGCGGCCGCCCGCCTCCTCGATGAGGATCTGGAGCGGCGCGATGTCCCAGACCTGCACGCCCGCCTCCACGAAGGCCTCGGCGCGGCCGGTCAGCACCATGGCGCAGCCGGCCAGGTCGCCGTAGCCGCGGGCCTGCGCGGCCGTCACGGTGAGCCGGTTGACCTGCTCGCGCAGCGCCGGGGCCAGCAAGAACCGCTGCTCGCCGAGTGAGAGGGTGGACTCCTCCCAGGCGGCGATGCCGGAGACCCGCAGCCGCTCCGGCGCGCCGCTCCCCACCGCGCGCCAGGCGCCGAGCCCGCGGGCCGCCCAGAAGAGCTCCCCCAGCGCCGGCATGGCCATGGCGCCCGCCACCACCTGGCCGTCCACCTCGAGCGCCACCAGCGGCCCCCAGAAGGTGCCGCCGCGGGTGAAGCCGCGCGTGCCGTCCACGGGGTCGACGATCCAGCGGGCGCCCTCGGCGCCGGCGTGGGCGCCGGTCTCCTCGCCCAGGATGGCCTGGCCGGGGTGGCGGGACCGGATGACCTCGACGATGGCCGCCTCGGCCTCGCGATCGGCGGCGGTGACCGGCGACCGGTCCGGCTTGAGCTCGACGCGGACGCCGGTGCGGAAGTGGCGCATGGCGGCCATCCCGCCCGCCTCGGCGGCGCGGCGGGCGGTCTGCATGGCGAGGTCGAGATCGAGGTCGGACATGCGCGGCAGTCTAGGCCACCTCGGGCTCGCCGGCATGCGGCGAGCGGCTCCCTCGGCCGCGCGAGGAAGCGGCGACCACCCACCCGGGATGGTCGCCGCCTCGGGGACGCGGGAGCGGTCCCTGCACACCGTATCGGCCCGTGCCGCCGGCCTGAGAAGGGCGGCCCGGGCGTCGTCGCCCGAAAGGAGGACGGCGGCCACCCGTCGCCGGGGGCCGCCGCCTGGAACGACTCGACGAGCCGCCGCCTACTTCTTCGGCATCATCGACCCGGTCTGCAGGTACCGGGTGTGGAACGAGAAGGCCTCCTCGAACATGTGGGGCGAGTGGAGCCCGGCGCTCGGCTTCTTCATGGCGCGCTTCACGTAGTCCCACAGGACCGGGCGGAACTCCGGAGCGGCCGCCTTCTCGATGATCTCCTTGGCCTTCTCCTTCGGGCTGCGGCCGCGCAGGTCGGCGAAGCCGTACTCGGTGACGATGCCGTTCACCTCGTGCTCGGTGTGGTCGATGTGCGAGGCGAAGGGGACGATGGCGGAGATCTTGCCGTCCTTGGCGGTCGCCGGGGACATGAAGATCGTGTACGCCGAGTTGCGGGCGAAGTCGCCCGACCCGCCGATGCCGTTCTCGATGCCCTTGCCGGCGATGTGGGTCGAGTTGACGTGGCCGTAGATGTCGGCCTCGACGAACCCGTTCATGGCGATGCAGCCGAGGCGGCGGATGATCTCCGGGTGGTTGGAGATCTCCTGCGGGCGCAGGATGATCTGCTTGCGGTACCGGTCGATGTTCTTGTTGAACCGGACCTGGCCCTCGGGCGAGACCGAGAAGGCGGTGGCCGACGCGGCGGTGAGCTTGCCGGAGTCGAGCATGTCGAGCATGCCGTCCTGGATCACCTCGGTGTACGAGATCATCCGCTCGAAGGGCCCCTCGTTGAGCCCGACCAGCACGGCGTTGGCGATGTTGCCGACGCCCGACTGCAGCGGGTTGAGGTGCTTGGAGAGCCGGCCCGCCTTCACCTCGGCGTCGAAGAACGCCAGGATGTGCTGGGCGATCTTCTTGTGGATCTCCTCGGGCGGCTTGAAGGGGGCGTTGCGATCCGGGTGGGCGGACTCGACCACGGCCACGACCTTGGAGAGGTCGATGGTCCAGAACTTGGAGCCCTTGCGGTCGTCGGCGGCGTTGATGGGCAGGGCCACGCGCTTGCCGTGCTCGGACGGCACCGAGATGATGTCGTGCATCCCCTCGAGCCGCTCGTCCTGCCAGCTGTTCACCTCGAGGATGATCTTGTCGGCGTGCTCGAAGTAGACGTTGTTGGCGCCGCAGGACGACGAGGGGACCAGGGTCCCGTCCTCGTTGATCTTGGTGACCTCGATGAGGGCGAAGTCGAGGTTGTTCTTGCCCTTGCCGTAGTAGCCGTAGCGCACCATCGAGCCGACGTGGCTCAGGTGCATGTCCTGGTACTCGATGAGGCCGGCGTTGATCTTCTCGCGGGTGACGGCGTCGCCCTGGTACGGGAAGCGGAAGCGCGAAGCCTCCACGGTGCTCATCATCATGTCCTGCTCGGGGCCGGTGGAGGCGCCGGTGAGGACGTCGAGCTTGAGCGCCTTGCCCTTGAGCTTCTCGTCGAGGGCGCGCTTGGAGAGCGCGATGGGCACCGCCTTGGGGTAGCCGGCGCCGGTGAAGCCGGACATGCCGACCACGGAGCCGTTGGGGATGAGGGCGGCGGCCGCCTCGGCGGACATCACCTTGGCCTGAAGAGCCTTGTTCAGAATCCGGTTCGACATCGTGCAAGCCTCCTGGTCTGCGTCCCCTTCGGGGGAAAGGTGGAACGGAACTCGGAATGCCTCGATGCAGCGCGGTGGGGCGGGAGACTAGTCGAATTTCGCGCGCCCGTGGAAGGGAACGGCGCACATTTCGGCCGGGGTCAGGCGCCGAGATAAGGAGTCATCCCGTCGATGATTTCCCGAAGAGCGACGGGATCCTGCGCGATCCGGAGCTTTCCGCCCTGCTCCTCGAGCGGGCCCGTCGAGACCAGCCACTCGACCGCGTTCTCCAGCGTCGCCTTGGAGAGCGCCTCGCGGCACTGGAGCCGGCCGGCCAGGAAGGTGGCCCGCCCCCGCTCGAGGGAGGCCTTGACCAGCGCGCGACGGTCGAGCCCCCCCCTGGCCGGCGCGGCGAGGAGGGCCAGGGCGGCCTCGGCGGCCAGCCGGTAGGCCTCCAGGTAGGGGCGCAGGAACTCGGCGAGGAAGGCCAGCGGCTCCGCCTCCGGGCCGGCCCGCAGCAGGTCGCCGTGGCGCACCACGCTCCCCAGCCGCTCCAGGAAGGCCAGGTTCTCCTCGAAGATGGCGTCCAGGCTCGCGCCGGGCCGGTACATGAACTCGAGCTTGAAGAGGCGGGAGAGCCAGGCGGCCCGCCGGCGCACCGCCGCCACCTCGGCGCCGTCGCCCCCGGCGCGCAGCGCCGCCGAGACGATGGCCGGCGCCACGTAGCGGTGGATGACGGCGTTGCGGTGGTAGTCGAGCACGGCCCGCTTCTCGTCCACCACCTGGTAGATGTGCTCGCCCGCCGCCACCTCGACCCGGAGCAGGCCGCCCGCCGCCAGGCGCGCCACGGCGTCGGACACCGGGCCGGGCTGGCGCGGGTCGGAGGAGGCGCCCGCCAGGTCGCGGCCGAAGCGGGCGCTCCCCTCCGCCGCCACGTAGCGGAGCAGCTCGATGCGGGAGGTCAGCTCGGCCGCGGTCAGGCCGCGCCGCACGTGGGAGAGGAGGGCGGCCGCCACCAGCCCCACCGGCGTGATGGTGACCGCCCGGCTGATGCCGTAGGCGATCCGGTTGGCCACCGCCTGGACGAGCTGCCGCTTGGCCAGGACGCCGTCGTCGGCCGCCGCCGGCGCGGCCGGATCGGCGGGCGCCACCTCGCCGGCCCAGGCCGCGTCCGGGCGCAGGCGGGCCGCC
>JAJYAW010000310.1 GCA_021779335.1 Myxococcales bacterium
GCGGGCCAGGCCACCTCCGCCGGCGCGGCGGGCGGCGGCGCGTGGGCGCAGGCGGCCCCCGCGAGGAGGAGCGCCAGGCCGGTGAGGTGGAGCGCGCGGGGTCGCATGCTCACCGGTGCGAGCCGAACTCGCGGTGGATGCGGAAGAGGACCAGGTTGTCGCGGACGACGAGGCCGCCGACGCTCGACACGAGGTAGCGATCCTCCACGCTGAGGAGGATGCCGGCGTAGCCCCAGGTGAGGGAGCCGAAGAGCTCGGTCTCGCGCTGGCCGGCCCGGTCGGGCATGGAGAGCGTGGTGTGCCGGACCCGGGCGGTGAGCCAGAGGTAGTCGACCAGGGCCGCGGTGGCGCTCAGCGTGGCGTAGCGGGAGTGGGTGTCGAAGGGGGCGGGGATGAAGAGGCCGTCGCCGCGGAGCGGCTCCGAGAGGGCGCCGGAGACGCCGCTCTGGATCCCGCCGGTGGCGAGCACGGAGTAGCGGAGCCAGCTGTAGCCGGCCTGGGCGCCCAGGGAGCGGCTGGCGCCGGGCCCGAGGAGGCCGCCCCCCCGCCGCAGGGCGGAGGCCTGGAGCTGCGCGGAGGCCTGCCCGGTCCAGAGGGGCGCGGCCAGCGTGGCCAGCGCCTCCTGGCGCAGGGACCAGCCGCTGGCGGCGTAGAGGTCCGACTCGTAGGTCAGGTCGTAGGAGGCCGATCCCACCAGCTCGTCCCAGCGGTGCTGGGCGGTGGCGCCGGCGCCGGCCCCGTAGCCGAGGTCGGCGGAGCCGGCGTCGGGCTCGCGCGCGCCAACCCCCGGCCCGCCGCGGAGCTCGACGAGGTCGGCCCCGGACTGCCGGCGCCACACGAGCTGGAGCGAGGCCAGCTGCCCGCTGGCCCGGTCGACCTGCACCCCGGAGCGAATCTCGGAGAGCGAGAGGTCGGCCAGGCCGCGGAGCTGCCAGGGCGTGCCGGCGAAGAGGTGGTGCACCCCGTAGGTGAGCCGCTGCTCGGCGCGCTCCGCGTCCTGGGTGGCGGGGGCGCTGCTGAGCGCGTGGCTGTAGCTGTAGGTGACCTCCTGCTGCCCCGCCGCGTCGCTGCGCCCGGCCACCGTGGCGGAGATCGAGTTGACCTCCTGGGACAGGTTGGTGCCGCTGCGCGTGCCCGGGAGCCGGCGGTAGTAGGTCTCGCCGAGCCGCGCCGTGGCGCCCAGGCCCACGGCGGCCTGCGCGTCGAGGTCGACCCGGTGGTCGTCGAAGTTGTCGGAGTCGAAGGTGCCGGTGCTGAAGCGGCCGGTATAGCGGGCCGAGTAGCTGTAGGTGTCGGTGCCGTGGCCCGTCGACGCCGTGAGGGTGTGGACGGTCCGGTCGGCGCCGGCCAGCAGCGGCCCCGTCTCCTGGCGATCGAGGTACTGGTAGCCGAGGTTGAGGTAGGGGCGGTCGGGCACGGCGAGGCGGACGTCGGCCCCGTAGGTGGAGGTGGTGGCGGTCGAGGTGCCGGTCGTGCCGTCCGCCTTGATGTCCTCGTCCACCCGCAGCGCGTCGAGGTGGAGCGAGACCGGGCTGCGCTGGTCCTGGAAGAGCGCGGCGCGCAGCCGGTAGGTGAGCGTGGCCCGGTTGGTGTCGAAGGCGCCGTTCGACTCGGTGAGCCGGCGCCACTCGGCCGCCGCCAGCCACTGCGCGGTGGCGGGCGACCAGAGGTAGCCCGCGGCGTCCGCGCCGAGGTCGAGCTCCAGGCGGGGCAGGGCGAGGTGGTCGCCCCCCGGGTACCAGCGGTCCTCGCGGGAGTAGTCGAGCCCGGCGCGGGCGCCCCAGTCGATGGCCGGTGCGGCCGCGGGGAGGAGGAGCGCGAGGGCGAGCGCGACGGTCCTCAGCATGGTGCGGGTCCTCATCGCGCGGCCCCTCCGCGCACCACCGTGATGGGCACGTCGACCGTGTAGGCGGTGTCGGCCGGCGGGAAGAGCCAGCCGGTCGAGGCGGCGCGCAGGCACTCCTCCAGCTCCTGGCCGGCCAGCTGGCCGGCGCCGGTGGACGAGCCGGTGACCTGGCCCTGCGCGCTGACCGAGAGCTTGAGCGTGCCCTCGGCCATCGACAGGCCTCGGCGCAGCATCTGCTCCCCGACGCAGCGCTCGATGGAGGGCTGCACGGCGAGGACCGCGTCGCGGATCTGCCGGCGCGTCGTCTCGCCGCCGGCCAGCCTGTCGACCGGGCGGGCCGGGGTGGCCGCCTGGGGCGCCGGCGCGGGGACCGGCGGCGCCGTCCGGCCGGTCTCGCGGAGGGCGGACACCACCACGTCCACGCCCTGGGCGCCGGGGCGGGTGGTGATGCGGGTCACCACCTGCCTGGGCGAGAGCGAGGCCGAGCTGATGACGTAGCCCTTGATCTCCTCGGAGCGGCGGATGGCCTCGCTCATCAGGCCGGGGTCCTTGGCGCGCGCCCAGATGAGCAGCTCGCAGCCCTCGCGCGCCGCCAGGCGGGCGATGCCGTCGATCGACTCGCGGTCCAGCTCGGAGAGGCGGCTGGCCGGCGTCGTGAAGGTGACCACCGTGGCGGCGGCGACCGCCTTCTCCACGTCCATGCCGGGGTGGATCACCTCGCGGCGGGCGCCGGCGCCGGTCTCCCTGGCCGCGGGCTCCTTCATGATGGCGGTGGGCGACTTCACCACCATGACGAAGACCGCCTTGTCCTTGGGCTGGGCCGGCGCCGGGGCCGGGCGCTCGCCCCCGAGTCCGCGCTGCTGGTCCAGGGCGCGCTTCTCCATGCCGTCGAGCCGCTCGGCGCGGGCGTCGAGGCGGCGCCGCATGGCGTCGAGCCGCTCGCCGCGGGTGCGCAGCTGCTTCTCGACGGCGTCGAGCCGCTCGCCCTTGGCGACCAGGCGGGCCTCCATGGCGGCCAGCAGCCGCTGGGCGGCGGCCACGGCCTGGCGGCGCAGGTCGAGCTGCTTGGCCTTGACCTTCTCCAGCCCGGCCAGGGCGGTCAGGCGCTCGCGCTCGGAGCGCTCCGCCTGCTCGCGGCCGGCGGCGTCGTGCTCGGAGCCGAGGGCGGCGTCGACGGCGGGTACGACGCCGCGCTCGGTGGCGGCCAGCTGCCGCTCGGTGGCCGCGAGCTGGGCCTCCTGCGACTCGAGGGAGCGCTGCGCCTGGGTCGGCGCGCCGCGGAGCTGGATGCGCCGCTCGCGGGCGTCGAGCTGCTGCTCGCGGGCGGCCAGCTGCTCGGCGCGCCCGGCGAGGCGGCGGGCCTCGGCCTGATCGGCCGTCTCCCGGCCGTCGAGGTCGTCGTCGGAGCCGCGCAGCCGCTTCAGCTGGGCGGCGGCCTGCAGCTCCTGGTCCCTGAGCTGGGCCTCGAGCACGTCGCCCGACGCCACGCCGGCGCCACGCGGCGGGGCGGCCAGGCGAGGCGGCGCGGTGGCCACGGCGGTGGGCGGCGCGTAGGGGGCGACCTGGAGGTGGCGCGGCTGGCCCAGCAGCGACGGCCCGTAGGTGGGGATCTTGAGGCGGAAGCGGGGGCGGTCCTCCCAGGCCGCGGCGAGCGCGCCCTCCGGGGCGGGCGCCTCGGGCTCGGCCGGGGCGGCGGCGGGCGCGGTCTCGGCGCGGGGCTTCGGCTTCGGGCCGAAGCCGACGCCCAGGGCCAGCCGGAAGCCGTCGTCCTTGGGGAGCCAGGTGAGCGAGAGCTGCAGGCCGACGGTGGGGCTGGCCGCCCAGCGGATGGCGCCGCCGAGGGCGGTGCCGCGCGGTCCGCCGTAGCCCTCCAGGACGGACTCGATGGCCGAGGCCGGGGAGAAGGCGAGCGCGCCGCCGTAGGTCACGCCGGCGGGCGTGACGCCGAAGGAGGTCTCCCCGCCCACCACCGCCGCCAGCCGCAGCGGCTGGCCGCGGCCGGTCGAGAGGACGAGCCTGGAGCCGAGGGCCGGGTCGGCGTTGAGCCGGTCGAGCGTGGCGTCGATCGCCAGGCCGGGCACCCAGCCGGCCGGCGCGACGAGCTGGAGCTTGCCGGCCAGGCCGAAGAGGAGCTGCTCGGAGACGGGGTCGCCGGGCTGGCCCCACTGCCGGAGCGAGAGGCCGAGGTCGAGCCGGTCGGTGACACCGGCCACGGCGGAGATGGGCAGCGGCCCGGACCGGGTCGGGAGGCCCGCCACGTGGTCGAGCCGGAGCTCGGCGCCGAGGAGCCCCTGGCCGACCCCCTGGACGTCGGCGTCGGGCACGTCGAGCAGGCCGCCCTCGCCGGATCTGGCGGGGAGGGGGACGGCCGCGGCGGCGGAGCCGGCCAGGGCGAGGCCCGCCAGGATGGCCGCGAGGCGCGCGCTCACGGGCGTCCCTGCCTGGGGCTGGGGTCGGCGGCGGGTCCCGGCGCCAGG
>JAJYAW010000311.1:0-1904 GCA_021779335.1 Myxococcales bacterium
CGTCCCGTGGGGTCGGCTCTCCCCCCAAGGTGCGCACCGATGACGGGCAGGACCCTGAACAGCTCGCTGGCCCGGAGGCTCGGGCTGGCGCTCGCCCTCCTCCTGGCGGGCTTCGCCGCCGGCTACGCCACCCGCGACGCCCGGTCGGCGCGGCAGGCGGACCGGGCCGCCTTCACCCAGCGTCGCGAGGGCGGCTTCCGCTACGTCAACCCGCTGCTGGAGTGCGACCTGGCCGAGGACGTGCTCCGCAACCGGGAGCTGCGCCCGTTCAAGGAGCGCGTCACCCGCTACCTCGAGGACGGCATGGACCGGCGCTGGGCCAGCAGCGTGAGCGTCTACTTCCGGGAGCTCAACGACGGCCTCTGGTTCAGCGTCGGCGACACCGCGCGGTACTCGCCCGCCAGCCTGCGCAAGCTGCCGCTCATGATCGCCCTGCTCAAGGTCGCCGAGGGGCCGGCCGGCCGCGGGCTGCTGGACCGCCAGGTCACCTTCGACCTGACGCGCGACTACGACCAGGACCAGAACTTCAAGCCCTCGGCGCGGCTGGTCCCGGGCCAGCGCTACTCGGTCCGGGAGCTCATCGAGCGGATGATCGTCCAGTCCGACAACAACGCCTTCATGGCGCTCACCCGGGTGGTCGATCCGGCCGAGCTGGACCGCGTCTACGCGCTGCTGCGGATGCAGAACCCGCGGGCCACCGGCGACGACGCCTTCCTCTCGGTCCAGACCTACGCCTCGTTCTTCCGCATCCTCTTCAACGCCACCTACCTGAGCAAGGAGGCGTCGGAGTGGGCGCTGGCGACGCTGGCCCGCTCGGAGTTCCGGGCCGGGCTGGTGGCCGGGGTCCCCGCGGCGGTGCCGGTGGCCCACAAGTTCGGGGAGAAGTCGGGCGGCCCGGGCGGCCCGGCGCAGCTGCACGACTGCGGCATCGTCTACTACCCCAGGCACCCCTACCTGCTCTGCGTCATGTCGCAGGGGGCGAGCTTCGAGTTCCTCGACGACGTCATCGTGGCCGTATCGCGGATCGTCTACGCCGGCGTGGCCGGCCAGCACCAGGGCGCCACCGCGCCATAGCCGCCCGGCGCCGAGGCGCGGATCCGCTGCACCGACCCCGGCTGGTGAGGCTCGGCGGCCGCCCCCAGCCTGGAGGGCCTGACCAGGCGTGACGAGTGGGCGAGGCGGGTGGCGGAGTGGCGGGCGAGCGGGCCGCGACACTGGGCGCACCGGCTCGCCTGCACAAGCTCGACCCCGCCCAGCTGGCCATCGAGATCGGCCTCCGGGTGACGGCTGACAGGGCCGGGCGACCCCGGCGCCGCAGGCCGTGGCGCCGATATCGAGCGCCGGCGCCGGCCCCTCGGCCATCCCTACGCGTCGCGGGACGAGCCCTCGGGCCGTCCCTCGACCACGGGGTGGCCCAGCAGATCTTCGCCAAAGCGGCCCTGCCGCGGCGGGACGCCGCACGGGCACAGTGGCGGGACACCGGAGGAACACCGCATGTCCCGATCGCATCGCCTGAGCAACCTCGTCCTCGTCGCGGCCCTGGCCTGGATCTCCGCCTGCGGCGGCGGCGGCGGAAGCGGGAGCTCGACGACACCGCCCCCTCCGGCCGCCACCTGCAGCGACGGCGTCAAGAACGGCGCCGAGACCGGCGTCGACTGCGGCGGCGGCACCTGCGCCGCCTGCGCCGCCGGCAAGTCCTGCCTCGCCGCCACCGACTGCCAGAGCGCCGTCTGCACCGGCAACGTCTGCCAGGCCCCCGCCTGCACCGACGGCGTCGAGAACGGCGCCGAGACCGGCGTCGACTGCGGCGGCGGCACCTGCGCCGCCTGCGCCGCCGGCAAGTCCTGCCTCGCCGCCACCGACTGCCAGAGCGCCGTCTGCACCGGCAACGTCTGCCAGGCCCC
>JAJYAW010000311.1:2004-4321 GCA_021779335.1 Myxococcales bacterium
AGAACGGCGCCGAGACCGGCGTCGACTGCGGCGGCGGCACCTGCGCCGCCTGCGCCGCCGGCAAGTCCTGCCTCGCCGCCACCGACTGCCAGAGCGCCGTCTGCACCGGCAACGTCTGCCAGGCCCCGGCCTGCACCGACGGCGTCAAGAACGGCGCCGAGACCGACGCCGACTGCGGCGGCGGCACCTGCGCCGCCTGCGCCGCCGGCAAGTCCTGCCTCGCCGCCACCGACTGCCAGAGCGCCGTCTGCACCGGCAACGTCTGCCAGGCCCCCGCCTGCACCGACGGCGTCAAGAACGGCGCCGAGACCGACGTCGACTGCGGCGGCGGCACCTGCGCCGCCTGCGCCGCCGGCAAGTCCTGCCTCGCCGCCACCGACTGCGCCGGCGGCGCCGCCTGCACCGCCGGGATCTGCGGCCTGCCGCCCTCCATCGGCGTCTCCTCCGCGCCCTACGGGAGCCTGCACGCGCGGCTCCACTTCGGCCCGGACCAGTTCTCGCCCGCCTCCTTCACCGTGCGCCGGAGCACCATCCCCGGCGATCCGGCGGCCGTGGTGGTCGCGACCCCCGCCGGCTCGGCGCGCGACTACCTGGACGCCGGCCTGTCGGTGGGCACGACCTACTACTACACGGTGTCCGCGAGCGGCCCCCAGGGCGCCGTCACCTCCACCGAGGTCCAGGTGGTCACGGCGCCGCCGCCGACCTTCACGGCGCCGCCCACCGGCCTCGTCACCACCTGGGTACCGCCCGTCTCCATCATGGACCTCGGGCACGTGCACCTGGAATGGGACCCGTACCCGGGCGCCAACGCCTACGAGGTGTACCGGACCCCCGTGGCCGAGCTGGTCGGGAACCAGCAGTTCGCCAACCTCCTCGGCGTCACCTCCGGCGCGACCGCCATCGACGACGGCGCGGTGATCCGCGGGGTCCGCTACCACTACTTCGTCATCGCCCACGACACGCTGAGCACGCCCCGGCGCATCTCCGACCCGGCGACCGTGTCGGCGGCCGCGCCGGGCACCCCGGTCGGCTGCGACGCCCCCGTCGTCGACACCGTGTCCAGCGCCCCCGACCTCGCCGCAGGGCAGTTCTTCTTCTGGGGCGGCGCCAACGCCCGGGAGAACCACGTCTACGCGGGGCTCGACCCCGCCGCCGTCACGCCGCTGAGCGGGGGCACCAGCGCGCCGCTCGACGGGCCGCCCAACAACCTGCCCATCGTGCAGGTCCGTCCCGGGTACTACCGGATGGACATCCCCTGGAGCGTCCTGCAGGGGCTCTACGGCGCCGGCGCCACCGTCCACGTCGCCGCCGAGTCCTGGGGCCTGACCACCTCGTACCACAGCGCCTCGCTGCAGCACGCCAGCTTCCTGGTCCCGGCCAGCGGGTCGGCCGTCATCACCGACCTCGCCGCCGCCCGCCTGAACCCGGGCGCGGTCCAGCTGACCTGGAGCCCGATGGCCTTCCTCATCGACGGCTACGACGTGTACCGGCTCGCCTCGCAGACCGACGCTCCGAGCGCCACGAACCTGCTGGCGTCGCTGTGGGGCACCAACTCCTACCTCGACACCACGGTGAGCCCGTCGACGACCTACTTCTACAGGGTGATCGCGCGGAAGAGCCGGTCCTCCTACCCGTCGAACGCCGCCCAGGTGAAGACCTTCTCCGACTGGCCGCCGGTCGTCCTCCCGCCCGTGGGCCTCCCCTTCACCGGGTCGGCCGAGCTGGGCTGGTCCTCCTTCAACGACGGGACCACCTTCAAGGTCTACGGCGGCACCTCCTTCAACCCGCTCGACCTCCCGGGCTTCTCCACCGCCCTGCTGCCGGTGACGGTGACGACCTACTCCGACTTCGGCATGACCCTCGGGGGCGCGGCCCTCTCCTGCACGACGGCGCAGCGCGACGCCACGCGGACGTCGCTCTTCCTCCTCAAGGTCTGGGGGCGCTGGTGGGTGTCGGAGGTCTATCCAGACGGCACCGAGTCGGCGAAGTCGGCCTCGCTCCCGATGCTGCTCTGGTGACCGCGGGCGGACCCGCCGGGCGACCGGCGGGCCTCGCCTCCGGCGGTTCAGGCCCCCAGGTCCGCCTCGGCGGCCCGCCAGGTGGCGCTCCCGCGGACCAGGGGGTTCAGGGCCGCCGCGCGGTCCAGGTCGCGCCGGGCCCGCTCCCGGTCCCCGGCCAGCGCCGCGAGGCGCCCCGCCAGCACCCAGAGCTCCGGCGCGGCCCGGTCCCGCTCCAGGAGCGCAGGACGCGACGCGCGCCGGCAGGGACGGGGGCCGTGCTCGGCGCGGCCGAGGCAGGCCGTGGGATCTCCTACCCG
>JAJYAW010000312.1 GCA_021779335.1 Myxococcales bacterium
GGCGAGGACCAGCCTTGACGGACCGCGCGCCAGCGGGCTAGAACCGCCCCGCCTCGCGACGCGGTCCTCGTCTTTCCGGGATCTTACGACGCGGAGCGGCAAGCCATGGGCTTTCGAGAGCACCTTCAAGAGGTCGTCCAGAGCGTCGACGGCGCGGTCGCCTGCTCCCTCATGGGCGTGGACGGCATCGAGGTCGACACCCACCTCGTCGACGGGGCGGGCGACGTCGACGTGCGCAACCTCCTCGTCGAGTACTCCTCGCTCTTCCGGTTCGCCCGGGAGGCGGCGGAGACCCACGGGGCGGGGGCCGTGTCGGAGCTCTGCATCCAGACCGACCGGCTGCTCACGGTGGCCCGGCTCGTCACCCCCGAGTACTTCATGGTCGTGGCGCTCCGACCCGAGGGGAACTTCGGCAAGGCCCGCTACATGCTCCGCGTCACCTCGCCGAAGCTGAGGCCGGAGCTGTAGCGGCGCGACCGCCGCGCCGCCCGCCCCCGGGGGCGCCGGCGGCGCGGGCCACCCACACCGTCACCACGGAAGGCAGGAGAAGCGAGATGGGCGAAAGCATGGACACCTCGGCGTTCCGCCGCGGCCTCAAGATCGAGATCGACGGCGACCCGTGGGAGATCGTGGAGTTCCAGCACGTCAAGCCCGGCAAGGGCTCGGCCTTCGTGCGGACGCGCATCCGCAACCTCATCAGCGGCCGCACCATCGACAAGACCTTCAAGTCCGGCGACGTGGTGGGCAAGCCCGACGTCGAGGAGAAGGAGATGGAGTACCTCTACCGCGACGGCGACCACTACAACTTCATGGACAACAAGAACTTCGAGCAGACGTTCCTGACGGCGGAGCAGATGGGGGACGCCCGGAACTTCATCAAGGACAACACCACCACGCACATCCTGTTCTTCAACGGCAAGGCGATCGGCGTCACCCTGCCGAACGCCATGGACCTGCGGGTGGCCAAGTGCGACCCGGGCGCCCGCGGCGACACCGTCTCCGGGGCCACCAAGCCGGCCCAGCTCGAGACCGGCTACTCCGTCAACGTGCCGCTCTTCATCAACGAGGGCGACCTGCTGCGCATCGACACGCGCACCGGCGAGTACCTCACCCGCGTCGCTGGCTAGTCCCCCCGTCACCGCCCAGGAGCCCACCGCATGGCCGTGAAGCCCCCGAAGCCGCCCGCCAAGCCCGAAGCCGCCGCCTTCTCCATCGAGGACGTCAAGAAGCTCGTGGCGCTGGTCGAGAAGACGGACGTGACGCACATCGCCTGGACCCGCGGCGGCGAGAAGGTCGTCATCCGCCGCGGCGCCGCGGCGCCGGCCGCCCCGGCCCAGGTGTTCCACGCCGCCCCGGTGGCCGCGCCGGTGCCGGCCGCGGCCCCGGCCGCGCCCGCCCCCAAGGCCGAGGCCAAGGCCGACGCCCCCGGCACCTGGGTGAGCTCGCCGTTCGTGGGCACCTTCTACCGGGCCCCCTCGCCGGACTCGCCCCCCTTCACCGACGTGGGGCAGAAGGTCAAGAAGGGCCAGGTCCTCTGCATCGTGGAGGCCATGAAGCTCATGAACGAGATCGAGTGCGAGGTCGACGGGACCGTCGCCGAGATCCTGGTCCAGAACGCCACCCCGGTGGAGTTCGGCGAGAAGCTCTTCCGCATCGTGCCGGGCTAGCCCACGGCCGCCAGGGGCGCCCACATGTTCAAGAAGGTCCTCATCGCCAACCGGGGCGAGATCGCGCTCCGCGTCATCCGCGCCTGCAAGGAGCTGGGCATCGCCACCGTGGCGGTGCACTCCACCGCCGACGCGGAGTCGCTCCACGTCCGCTTCGCCGACGAGGCCATCTGCATCGGCCCGCCGCCGTCGAAGGAGAGCTACCTCAACGTCCGCGCCCTGCTGGCCGCGGCCGACATCACCGGCGCCGACGCCATCCACCCCGGGTACGGCTTCCTCTCCGAGCGGGCCGACTTCGCGGAGATGGTGGTCGACATGGGCCTGAAGTTCATCGGCCCCCGCCCCGAGATGCTCCGGCTCATGGGCAACAAGGTGGCGGCCCGCGAGGCCGCCGAGAAGGCCGGCCTGCCGCTCCTCCCGGGGGCGCGCGGCTTCCTGGCCAACGCCGCCGAGGCCGAGCAGCTGGCCGACGAGATCGGCTACCCGGTCATCCTGAAGGCGGCCGCCGGCGGCGGCGGGCGCGGCATGAAGATCGTCCGCGACGGGGCGGCCGTGCAGAAGGCCTTCGAGACCGCCTCCAACGAGGCCCTGGCCGCCTTCGGCGACGGCTCCATGTATCTGGAGCGCTACGTCGAGGAGCCGCGCCACATCGAGCTGCAGATCGTGGCCGACGAGTACGGCAACATGATCTGCCTGGGCGAGCGCGAGTGCTCGGTGCAGCGCCGCCACCAGAAGATGATCGAGGAGGCGCCCAGCCCGGCGGTCTCCCCCGCCCTGCGCCGCGAGATGACCGAGGTGGCCCTCCAGGCCATGCGCGCCATCCGCTACAACAACGTCGGGACCATCGAGTTCCTGATGGACGAGAAGGGGCGCTACTACTTCATGGAGATGAACACCCGCATCCAGGTGGAGCACCCGGTGACCGAGCAGGTCTACGGGCTCGACCTGCTGCGGGAGCAGATCCGGCTGGCCGCCGGCGAGCGGCTGGAGCGGACCCAGGAGTCGGTGGTCCCGCTGGCCCACTCCATCGAGTGCCGCATCAACGCCGAGGACCCGGTCACCTTCGCCCCGTCCCCCGGACGCATCACCGGCTACCACCAGCCCGGCGGCTACGGCGTGCGCGTCGACACCATGGCGTACGAGCAGTACAAGGTGCAGCCCTACTACGACTCGCTGGTGGCCAAGCTCATCGTCACCGGCGCCACCCGCGAGATCGCGCTCAAGCGGATGATGCGGGCCCTGAACGAGTACGTCATCGAGGGGATCAAGACCAACATCCCCTTCCACAAGCGGGTGCTCACCTTCCCGGCCTTCGCGCAGGGCAAGTACGACACCCGGGTGGTCGACCAGATCCTCAACCCGCCGGCGCCCGTCGAGGCGCCGGCCAAGGTCCCCGCCAAGGGCTGAGGCGCCGGGCCGCGCCCTCCGGTCCGCGGCCGTGAAAGCCGGATAACCCCCCGAACTATCGGGGGGTTACGACCTTGACCACCCGCAAGCCTTCCACTACGCTGGCCAGACCCGCTTGGTCTGCGCTGGTGCGTGCGTGTGCGCCCTTCGCCGCCGATCGGACCGTGGTTCCACGACCCGAAGAGACGCTCCCGGCGCGATGGCTGTCGACAAGAACAAGATCATCGCCGAGGCCACCAAGCTCGTTCAGAAGGGGGCCTACGAGAAGGCGATCAAGACCTACGAGCGGATCCTCGCCGAGGATCCCAAGGACGTGCGCGTCCTGCTCAAGGTCGGGGAGCTGCACCAGAAGAAGGGCGACGACCGGATGGCCGCCGACGCCTTCAAGCGGGTGGCCGAGACCTACGCCGACCAGGGCTTCTTCCTCAAGTCGGTGGCCGTCTACAAGCAGGTGGTCAAGCTCGATCCCGAGGACGTGCGGGTCAACGAGCGGCTGGCGGCCCTGTACCAGCAGCTCGGCCTCATGTCCGACGCCATGGCGCAGCACGCCCAGATGGCGGCGGCGTACGAGCGGGCCGGCGACGGCCCCCGGCTGCTCGAGGTGCTGAAGCGGATGGTGGAGCTGGATCCGGAGAACATCGCCTCCTCCATCAAGCTGGGCGAGCTCTACCAGCGCGCCAACCAGCCCCAGCCGGCCCTGGAGCACTTCCGCCGGGCCGCCGAGTACCTGAAGAAGCACAACCGCGCCGACGAGTACCTCAAGGTGGCCGAGCGCATCGCCGCGCTGGCGCCGGACGACGCCGCGCTGACCCGCGAGCTGGCCAGCATCCACCTGGCCAAGGGCGACGCCAAGCGGGCGCTGGCCAAGCTGCAGGTCTGCTTCTCGCGCGACCGCAAGGACGTCGAGACGCTCAACATGCTGGCCCAGGCCTTCCGCGAGCTCGGGCAGGTGTCGAAGCAGCTGCAGGTCTACAAGGAGCTGGCCCGCGTCCACGAGGAGCGCGGCCGGTCCGGCGACGCCCGCTCCACCTGGCGCAAGGTGCAGGAGCTGGCGCCGGACGACCCCTTCATCGTGGACAGCATGGGTTGGGTGCGCTTCCGACGGGGAGACGTCACCGGCGCTATCGTTTACCTGGAGCGGGCCTACGGGCTGCGTCCCGATCCCGAGATCGCCGCCCATCTGGGCGAGGTCTATTGGAAATTGGGGCGGACCGAGGAGGCGCGCCGTTTGTGGGC
>JAJYAW010000313.1 GCA_021779335.1 Myxococcales bacterium
GGGCCAGGCGCCCCCCGGCCGGCCGGGCAGCGCGGCCATGGCGGCGGCGAGCTGGAGGCGCATGACCTCCGCGGCGAAGGCCTGCATGGAGGGGAGCCGCTCGGCCTTGTCCTTGGCCAGGGCCTGCAGCACCAGCCGGTCCAGCTCCGCCGGGAGGCCGGGCCGCACCGCGCTCGGCGCGGGCGGCGGGCGGGTCTGGTGGGCCACCAGGGTGGCCACCGGCGTCGGTCCCAGCAGCGGCAGCCGGCCCGTGACCAGCTCGAACGCCAGCACGCCGACCGCGTAGACGTCGGTGAAGCCGTCCACCTCCCCGCCCGAGGCCTGCTCCGGCGCCATGTACTCCGGCGTGCCGATGATGACGCCGTCGCGCGTGAGGCGGCGGCCGTCCGAGAGGTGGGAGATGCCGAAGTCGATGAGCTTGACCCGCTCGGCCCCGTCGGGGCGCCGCTCCACCAGGACGTTGTCCGGCTTCACGTCGCGGTGGATGACGCCGCAGGCGTGGGCCGCCGCCAGGGCGCGGCAGACCTGCTCCAGGAGGTGCAGGGCGCGCGGCAGCGGGAGGAGCCCCTCCTGGTGGAGGAGCTGGCCGAGCGTGCGCCCCTCCAGCAGCTCCATGACGTAGTAGAGGTCGCCGCCCTCGTCCTCGCCGAAGTCGAGCACCTCGACCACGTTCTCGTGCGCGATGCGGCTGGCCGCCAGCGCCTCCTGGCGGAACCGGTCCACCAGCTCCGGCTCGGGCGCAGGCCCGGCGGGCAGCAGCTTGAGCGCGAGGCGGCGGCCCAGGGCGAGGTGCTCGCAGAGGTAGACCGCGCCCATCCCGCCGGCGCCGAGGCGGCGCAGCAGCCGGTAGCGGCCGCCGACGACGCGCCCCGCGTCCCCGGCGAGCGTCCCGCTCGGGGGCTCCCCCGTCCGGCCGGCGGCTGCTGGTGAACCCGGTGGCACCATGGCGAACTCGCCCGGATGGTAGCATGACCCCGGCGCGGCACCGCGGGAGGAGGGTCCCAACGTGGTCGAACTGCTGGTCCTGGGCGGCTCCCGGAGCGGCGCGTGCTTCCAGCTCCCCGACGTCCCGACCATCGTCGGGCGGTCCCCGGAGGCGCACCTCCGCATCGACGACCCGTGGATCTCCAACCTGCACGCGCTCTTCGAGCTGCGCGGGCGCGAGCTCTGGGTGGTCGACCTGGGCAGCCGCAACGGCACCTTCGTCGACGGGGCGCGCGTCGGCGAGGCGCGCGTCGGCGTGGGCTCGCTCCTCGCCTTCGGGCGGACCGAGGCGAGGCTCGAGGCGCCGGGCGCCGCCGGCGGCGCCGGCGAGATGGCCGTCACGCCCGTCCACTACGAGGCGATCAGCATGACGACCCGCACCAGCCAGCCGAACACCGATCCCGGGACGCGGAAGGACGACGACGAGGTGGAGTGAGGGCGGCGCGCGGCAGGCCCGCTCGCCCCACCCCCCCCTCCCCGCGGTAGGCTCCGGCCCTCATGCTCCGCGCCCTCGGATCCGGCGGCCTCAAGGCGGCCCTCCTCGCCACCGTGGCGGCCCTCACGGCCGTCGTCACCGCCCTCCTCTTCCTGCGGGACGTGACGCGGCTCGAGCCGCAGCTGGCCGCGTTCGCGTGGCGGACGGCCGCGGTGGCGGCCCTCTCCATCGCCGTGGCCACCGGCGCGCTCGCCCTGCTGCTCTCCGCCCTGGTCGAGCGGAGCCGCCTCGCCGAGGAGGCGCTGGCGGAGGCGCGCCGCGAGCGGGAGGCGCGCCGCGCCGAGCTGGCCACCATGCAGGCCATGGTCGACTCCATGGCCGACGGCGTCATCTTCATCGACGCCAGGAACACCGTGGCCCTGGTCAACCGGGCGGCGCGCGCCCTCAGGAACCTCTCCGGCGGCGCCGGCGCCGACGTGAAGGACTGCCACCCCAGGGCCACCCACCACGTGCTGGAGCGGGTCATGGGCTACCTGCGCTCCGGCGACGACGCCGGGCCGGCCCACTCCATCATCAAGGAGAAGGAGGGGCGCTACGAGACCACCTACGCCCCGGTCCGCTCGCCGGCCGGCGAGTACCTGGGCACGGTCATGGTCACCCGGGACATCGCCGACCGGCGCCACCTGGAGACGCGCCTCCTCGACGCCGAGCGGCTGGCGGGCCTGGGCCAGATGTCGGCCCAGATCGCGCACGAGCTGCGCAACCCGCTCAACGCCATCGACGGCGCGGCCCAGTACCTGGCGCGCAGGCTGGCCGGCGACGCCGAGGTGACCGAGTACGCCGGCCTCATCGGCGACGAGGTCCAGCGGGTCAACCGCTTCGTCTCCGAGCTGCTCCACGTGGCCCGCCCCACCGAGCCGGTGCTGGCCCCCTCGGCGGTGAACCGCGTGGTGCGGGAGGCGGCGCAGCAGGCGGCCCTGGCGCGCGGCCTTCCGCCCGGGGCCGTCCGGCTCGAGCTCTCGCGCGGCCTGCCGCCGCTCGACCTCGACGCCCCCATGATCTCGGAGGCGCTGGTGAACCTGCTGGGCAACGCCTTCGACGCCGGGGGCGCCGAGCCGCCCGCCGTGGTGACGCGCGCCGAGGCCCGCGGCGGCGAGGGGGCGGTGGTGGTGGAGGTGCTGGACCGCGGCTGCGGCATCCCCGAGGACCGGCTCGACGAGGTGCGGCGCCCCTTCGTGACCACCAAGGCGCAGGGCACCGGGCTCGGGCTGGTCATCGTGCAGCGCGCCGCCGAGCTCCACCGGGCCCGCTTCACCCTCTCGCGGCGCGAGGGGGGCGGCACGGCCGCGGCGCTCGGCTTCCCGGTGCGCCGCCTGGCGGCCCCCGGGCCGGGGGAGGGCGGCGCGTGAGCAAGGCCGGGCTGATCCTCTTCGTCGACGACGACCCGAACACCCGCAAGGTGGCGCGCGCCAACCTGCCGCTCGACGGCTTCGAGGTGCTGGTGGCCTCCTCCGCGGCGGAGGCGCTGGCCCGCCTCGACGAGGCCGACCCGCTCGCCCTGGTGACCGACCTGCAGATGCCGGACCTGGACGGCATCGCGCTCATGGAGCAGGTCCACGCCCGCCGCCCCTCGCTGCCGGTGGTGCTGGTGACGGCCCACGCCACGGTGGAGACGGCGGTGGCGGCCATGCGCAAGGGGGCGCTCCACTACCTCGTCAAGCCGGTGCGGTGGGACGAGCTGGCCCTGGTGCTGCGCCACGCCGTGGCCCACGAGCGGGCCCGGCGCGACGTGGAGCGGCTGCGCGGCGAGCTGGAGCGGGCCACCGGCTTCGAGGAGCTGGTGGGCGGGTCGGCGGCCATGCGCGAGGTCTTCCGCGTGGTGGACCAGGTGGCCGGCGCCGACGCCACCGTCCTGCTGCGCGGCGAGACCGGCACCGGCAAGGAGCTGGTGGCGCGCGCGCTGCACCGCCGCTCGCCGCGCCAGGAGCGCCCGTTCGTGGCCATCAACTGCACGGCGGTGCCGCGCGACCTGATGGAGTCGGAGTTCTTCGGCCACGAGAAGGGCGCCTTCACCGGCGCCGTGGCGCGCCGGGCCGGCCGCTTCGAGCAGGCCGACGGCGGCACGCTCTTCCTCGACGAGGTGGGCGACCTCGACCTCGCCATCCAGGCCAAGCTGCTGCGGGTGCTGCAGGAGCGCGAGATCACCCGGGTGGGCGGGCAGCGGGCCGAGAAGGTGGACGTGCGCATCGTGGCCGCCACCAACCGCGACCTGGAGGCGCTGGTGAAGGAGGGCGGCTTCCGCGACGACCTCTACTACCGGCTCAACGTCATCCCGCTCCGGCTGCCGCCGCTCCGCGAGCGGCCCGGCGACCTGCCGGCCCTGCTGGACCACTTCCTGCGCTCTTTCGCCGAGCGGTTCGGCCGCGCCGTGCCGTCGCCCCCCCCGGCCGTGCTGGCGGCGGCGCAGGCCTACCCGTGGCCGGGGAACGTCCGCGAGCTGCGCAACCTGTGCGAGCGGGCGGCCCTCATGGGCTGGGAGGCGGTGGCGCCGCTGCTGGGCCAGGCGGCCCCGGCCGGCCCCGCGCTCGCGCCGGCCGCCGAGTTCGGCCTGCCGCTCCTCGACGCGCGGGCGAGGCTGGTGGAGCGGTTCGAGCGCGAGTACCTGACCCGGCTCCTGCGCGAGCACCGCGGCAAGGTCGGCGCGGTGGCGCGCGCCGCCGGGATCGCCGAGCGGAACCTGTACGAGAAGCTCAAGGCGTACGGGCTGTCGCGCGACGACTACCGCTGAGCGGCGCCGCGCGGCCTCCGCCCCGCCGGGGGACGTGCGGGCTCGCCCATCGGATCCACCCATCCGAGGCCGGCGGCGCCCATCCGATCCGCG
>JAJYAW010000314.1 GCA_021779335.1 Myxococcales bacterium
GCCGGGGGCGGCCCAGGCCGCGGGGGCGACGAGCGCGAAGGCGAGGAGCAGCCCCACGGCCAGGATGAGGCCGATGGTGAGGAGCAGCCCCGAGGCGAGGAGCCGGAGGGAGGAGGCGGGTCGAGCGGGCATGGGCGCGCCGAGGAGCAGGGGCCGTGCCGGCGCAACCCCCCGCCATCACGGGCGCGGCCCACAGGCGGGCGGGCCGCCGACCGGACGCCCGGCCGCGGCGCGGACCCTCCGGCGACGTCAGTCCTCCACCTCGTCCAGCCAGGCCATCTGGATGGCCTCGAGCACCTTCTCGTTCGAGCGGTCCGGCGCGTCGTCGAAGCCGGGCAGGGCCACGATCCAGGCGTGCAGGTCGGTGAACCGGACCGTGAGCGGGGCCACGCCGGGGTGGGCCTCGGCGAGCTCGATGGCGATCTCCCGGACGTCGCGCCACTTCATCGGTACCTCCAGCCGCGCCGCGGGGGCGCGAGGTTCAGGACGCGATCCGGTTCCCCGGGAGTCGCACCACCACGTCGGCCGCGCCCACCGTGGCCTGGCAGCCGAGCCGGCTGGTGGCGGCCTGCCCCATGGCCTCGGAGAGCCGGTCGTCCTCGTGCTCTGAGGGCTCGGAGAGCGAGGCCAGCCCCTCCTCCACCCAGACGTGGCAGGTGACGCAGGCGCAGACGCCGCCGCAGTTGTGCGGCAGCTCGACGCCCGCGGCGCCGGCGGCGTCCAGGATGCTGGTCCCGGGCGCCACCTCGACGGTCCGGCCGTCCGGCTGGAAGGTGACCCTGGCCATCACACGGCTCCCCTGGAGGTGGGCACGGCCCTCACTCCTCGTCCCCGCCCTCGCGGGTGGTCCGCGGCGCCTGGGCGAACTCGTCGACCCGGTGGCCCGCCATGGCCTTCTTGATGTGCTTGTCCATGCGCCGCTCGGCGAACGCCTGGGTGGCCGCGTCGACCGACTCGATCCAGGCCTTGATGGCCAGGTAGTCGTCGCCGGCCATGGCCCTCTTCAGCCCCGCCAGCCGCTGCTCGATGGCGGCCCGCTCGGTGGCCTTGAGGAGCTCGGCGTCCACCGCGAAGGCCGACTCCAGCGAGCCGAGGATCCGGTCCCCCTCGACGCGCCACTCGCGGAGGAAGCGCTCGGTGACGTCGGCCTCGGCGTGCTCGATCGACTCGATGAGCATGGCCTCGATCTGGTCCTCGCCGAGGCCGTAGGTGGGCTTCACCTGGATGGTCTGCTCGAGGCCGGTGGCGAGCTCCTTGGCCGCCACCTGCAGGATGCCGTCGGCGTCCACCGCGTAGGTGATCTCGACCCGGGCCACGCCGGCCGGCATGGGCGGGATGCCCTTCAGGGTGAAGCGGGCCAGGCTGCGGCCGTCGCGGGCCAGCTCGCGCTCCCCCTGCACCACGTGGATGACCATGCCGGTCTGGCCGTCGGCGTAGGTGGTGAACTGCTGGGTGGCCGAGGCCGGGATGGTGGAGTTGCGCAGGATGATCTTCTCCACCACGCCGCCCATCATCTCCACGCCGAGCGAGAGCGGGATGACGTCGAGCAGCAGCACGTCCTCGCGGCCGCCCTGGTCGAGCGCGTCGGCCTGCACCGCGGCGCCCAGCGCCACCACCGTGTCGGGGTCGAGGTCGGAGAGCGGCTCCTGGCCGAAGAGCGCCTGGACGTGGCGGCGCACCAGCGGCGTGCGGGTGGCGCCGCCCACCAGCACCACGCCGTCCACCCGGGCCAGCCCGGAGTCCCTCAGGGCCGAGCGGCAGGGCTCGCTGGTCCGCTCCACCACCGGCAGGAGCAGCGCCTCCAGCTCCTGGCGGGTGAGCCGCGCCGCCAGCCGGAAGCCGTCCGGCAGCTCCACGTCCGCCTCCACCACCTGCTCGGCGGAGAGCGCCTCGCGCAGGCGCTGGGCGGCCGCGGTGGCGCCGCGCAGCACCGCCGGCGAGGGGGTGGCGGTGGGGGGCGTCAGGCCTTCCCGGAGGAGCCGGGCCGCCACCACCCGGTCGAAGTCGTCGCCGCCCAGGTGCGTGTCGCCCCCGGTGGCCAGCACCTCGAAGACGCCCCCCTCCAGCCGGAGGATGGAGACGTCGAAGGTGCCGCCGCCCAGGTCGTAGACCGCGAAGGTGCCGGTCACCTGCTTGTCGAGCCCGTAGGCCAGCGCCGCCGCGGTGGGCTCGTTGAGGAGGCGCAGGACCTCCAGGCCGGCCAGGCGGCCGGCGTCCTTGGTGGCCTGGCGCTGGGCGTCGTCGAAGTAGGCGGGGACGGTGATGACGCAGCCGCCGGGCGGCCCGCCGAAGGCCTCGGCGGCGCGCCGCTTCAGGACCTTGAGGATCTCCGCCGAGACCTCGATGGGCGTGACCGAGCGGGTCCCGCCGGCCACCCGCAGCTTCACCACCGCCCCGCCCTCGTCGAAGCTGGAGATGCCGCGGTCCTCGGCGCGGATGTCGCCCGGGCCGCGCCCCATGAAGCGCTTGACCGAGAGGACGGTGTCGACCGGCCGCTGCGGGGCCTGGCGGCGCGCCGAGGCCCCCACCTCGACGGTGCCGTCGGCGGCGTAGTGGACCGCCGAGGGGAGGAGCGGCCGCCCCTCGTCCACGGTGATCACCTGCGGGCGGTTGCGCGGGTCCACGTGGGCGACCAGCGAGTTGGTGGTGCCGAGGTCGATGCCGATGGCGCGGGCCATGCTGCTCCGGGTGCGAGGACGCCGTGGGTGGGGTGCGGTCGGGGTGAGGTGCCGGTGGGGTCAGCCGCGCTCGGCGTCCGACACGATGTTGTCATAGTAGCGCGCCCGGGAGAGGCGGCGCGCGATCTCCCAGACCGTCTCGCTGAACCACTCCGGGTCCTCGAAGAGGGCGGCCACCTCGGCCTCCAGCGCGGCCAGCCGGAGGCGGGCGCGCGCCGCGATGCTGGCGAGCGCGGCGGCGTCGCCGTCCGCGCGGGCCAGGGCGAGCGCCTCGCGCCACTCCAGCTGCTCCTCCAGGAACTCCGGGTCGGCGAAGGTGCGCCCCTCGCCGAAGACGTCCTGGCCGGCCAGCTTGAGCAGGTAGGCGGCGCGCAGCCGCCAGTCCTTGAGGGCCCGGTGGGCGTCGTTGAGCCGGGTGGCCCGCTCCAGCGAGAGGCGCCGCTCGCGCGGCTCGGCCCTGGCGAAGCGGTCCGGGTGGAGCTGGCGGGAGCGCTCGCGGAAGCGCCGCTCCAGCTCCGGCAGCTCGAGGGCGAACTCGCGCGGCAGGTCGAAGAGCGAGTAGTAGTCCTCGGTGCGCCCCACGGGCTGGATGCGCCGGCACGATCCGCAGAAGGACGTGCTCGGGACCGTCGGGCCGTTGCAGCTCCAGCAGCTCAAGCGCTCGCTCTCCGCCCCGCGCCCCCGCGGCGGCGGCGGCAGGAACCTACCCGGTGGCCCCGCTCAGAGGGTGAAGGACTCTCCGCACCCGCAGGCGCTCTTCACGTTGGGGTTCTTGAAGACGAAGCCGGTCTGCATGAGCGTCTGCTGGAAGTCCACCAGCGTCCCGGCCAGGAACACGGCGCTCTTGGGATCGACGAAGAGCCGCGCCCCGTCCCGCTCCACCACCTGGTCGAAGCGGGCCGGCTCGGCGGCCCAGTCCACGTGGTAGGAGAGGCCGGAGCAGCCGCCGCCCTTGACGCCCAGCCTGAGGCCGCCGGCCGGGGTGCCCTTCTCCGCGGTGAGCACCTTGATGCGGGCCGCCGCCTTCTCGCTGATCTCGATCGCGCTCGCGTTCGCCATGACCGATCCTTAGCGCGGCGGCGGCCTAGAGTCCGGGCCCGAGCAGGCCGCCCGAGGCCGGGGCGGCGGCCCGGGCCTCCGCGGGCTGGGCCGGCTGGGCGGCGGCGCCGCGCTTGCGCTGCCAGTCGGTGACGGCCGCCTTGATGGCGTCCTCCGCCAGCACCGAGCAGTGGATCTTCACCGGCGGCAGGTTGAGTTCCTGCGCCACGTCGGTGTTCTTGATCTGCATGGCCTCCTCGACCGTCTTCCCCTTGACCCACTCGGTCACCAGCGAGGAGGAGGCGATGGCCGAGCCGCAGCCGAAGGTCTTGAACTTGGCGTCCTGGATGACGCCCTGCTCGTCCACCCGGATCTGGAGCTTCATGACGTCGCCGCAGGCGGGCGCCCCGACCAGGCCGGTCCCCACGTCGAGGGCCTCCTTGTCGAGCGAGCCCACGTTGCGGGGGTTCTCGTAGTGATCGATGACCTTGTCGGAGTACGCCATCGCAGGTTCCTTCCTGGTGCAGCCGTCCGTCCCCCCCCGGCCGGGCGGGGGGGGGGGGGTTCCTA
>JAJYAW010000315.1 GCA_021779335.1 Myxococcales bacterium
GTGCCGGCGCCCGCACCGGCCAGCGCCCCGGCCCCCACGCCGGCCCCCACGCCGGCCTCCACGCCGGCCCCTGCGCCCTCGAAGTAGCCGCGCCCGGCCCGGCGCCCCGCCGGGGCGATCAGGCGGCCCAGACGAGCGAAAGGGCTCCGACCTGGTGGTCGGAGCCCTTCGTGCATTCCGGCGATCGTCGAGGAGTGCCCAGGGCGAGATTCGAACTCGCACGCCTTGCGGCGCCACCCCCTCAAGATGGTGTGTCTACCAGTTCCACCACCTGGGCGTTTTGCGGGGTCGGTATGTAGCAGAGGGGCGGGGCGGCTGCAAGCACGGCCGCGTCGCGGGGTGCCGAAATGGCGGGACCCGCCCCCGGCGGTAGAATCGCCGCATGGACGTTTCGCCCCAGCGCGAGCCCCGCGTCGCCGCCGAACTGAAGATCAGCCTGGCGTCCGGCGAGGGGGTGGTCCTGGCCGAGCGGTCCACCGTGGACCTCTCTCGCGGCGGCGTCTTCGTCCGCACGCTCGATCCGCAGCCGCCGGGGACCCGCCTCCGGCTGGAGCTGGCCCTGAGCGACGGCTTCGGCGCCGTGCACGCCGGCGGCCAGGTGATCTGGACCACGCCGCCCTCCGCGCCGGGCGAGCCCGCCAGGCCGCCGGGCATGGGCATCCGCTTCCTCGACCTCGACGCCGCCAGCCGGGCCAGCCTCGACCGCTACGTGGCGCACCGCGGGGGGGACCCGGGCGCCGATGGGCCGCCGCGGCCGGCGGGGGAGGAGCTCCAGGGAGAGGACGTCTTCCTCGGGTTCGACGACGCCGCGCCGGACGGCGAGACCGCGCCCGCGCCGGCGCCCATCGCCAGGGTGTCGCCTCGAGCGATCGCCGGCGAGGCGGCCGCTCCGGAGGCGCCGGCCCTGGTCCGCCCCACCTCCGCCCGGGTGGTGGGGATCGATCTCGGCACCACCAACAGCTGCGTCGCGGTGGCGCGCAACGGCCGGGCCCAGGTGCTCGCCTCGAGGCTCGGCTACCGGACCATCCCCTCGGTGGTCGCCTTCGACGCCCAGGGGCGGCTCCTGGTGGGGCACGCCGCCAAGGCGCAGATGGTGGTCAACCCGCGCCACACGGTCTACGGCTCCAAGCGGCTGGTGGGGCGCCCGTTCAAGAGCCCCACCGTGCAGGCCTGCCGCGACCGCTTCCACTACGAGATCGTGGAGGGGCCGGGCGGCACCGCGGCCGTCCGCTTCGCCGGGCGGGAGTTCTCGCTGCAGCAGGTGGCGGCGCTCATCCTCACCGAGATCCGCGACACCGCCAGCCAGGCGCTCGGCGAGACCGTGGAGCGGGCCGTGGTCACGGTGCCGGCCTACTACAACGACCACCAGCGCCACGCCGTGCGCGAGGCCGGCCTGCTGGCCGGGCTGACCATCGACCGGATCGTCAACGAGCCCACCGCCGCGGCGCTGGCCTTCGGCTACGGCAAGGGGCTCGACGAGCGGGTGCTGGTCTACGACCTGGGCGGCGGCACCTTCGACGCGTCGGTGCTGGAGATCCAGGGAGACGTCTACGAGGTGGTCTCGACCGGAGGGGACACCTTCCTCGGCGGGGTGGACTTCGACGCGCAGCTCGTCGACCACCTGGCCTGGGCCTTCCACGAGCGGCACGGCGTCGGGCTGCCGGGGGACCGGGTGGCCTGGCAGCGGCTCCGCGACGCCGCCGAGGAGCTCAAGGTGGCGCTCTCGGAGCGGGAGCGGGCCGTGGCCCGCGTGCCGTTCCTGGCCCGCTCCGCCACCGGCGCCGAGCTCGGGCTGGAGGTGGAGGTGACCCGGGCGGAGCTGGAGGCGCTCACCGGGCGGCTGGTGGAGCGCTCCCTGGAGGTCTGCCTGGAGGTGCTCTCGGCGCGCGGCCTCCAGCCGGCCGACCTCCAGGAGGTGCTGCTGGTGGGCGGCCAGAGCCGCATGCCGCTGGTCTGGAGCCAGGTGCGCCGGCGCCTCGGGCGGGAGCCGTCGCGCGGCGTCCACCCCGACGAGGCGGTGGCCCTGGGGGCGGCGCTGCTGGCCGAGTCGGCGGGCCGCATCGACTCGGTGGTCCTCATCGACGCCCTGGCCATCGGCATCGGCGTCGGCTTGCCGGGCGGGCGCATGGTGCCGGTCCTGCAGCGCAACAGCCGGCTGCCCGTCCGCAAGACCTACGAGCTCACCACCACGCACGACGGGCAGACCGAGCTCGAGCTGCAGGTCTTCCAGGGGGACTCGCCCCGCATCGCCGAGTGCGAGTTCCTCGGCACCGTGCACGTCCCTGGCCTGCCCGCGGCGCCGCGGGGCGCGGTGCGGGTGGCGGTGGAGTTCGCCCTCGGCCAGGAGGGGATCCTGTCCGTGACGGCGCGAAACCTCGCCACCGGCCAGGTCACGGCCGCCGAACTGGCCACCCGCGACACCGCCGAGGCGGCCCGCGCCAAGCTCGGCGTGACCGGCCCGGTGGCGGCGCCCGCCGGCGCGCGGCCCATCGAGCACTCGGCGCGCGAGGGCAGGCCCGGCTTCTTCCAGCGGCTCTTCGGGCGCAGGCCGTGAGGCCGTCCGCGCGGCTTGCCGCGAGGGCGAGCGCGGGCTATAGGCCCTGGCACCCATGGAACTCGCGCGGCAGAGCGCCCTGATCATCGGCGCGGGCGGCCTCGGCGGCCCGGCCCTGCTGGTCCTCGCCGCGGGCGGCGTCGGGCGGCTCGTGGTCATCGACGACGACGCCGTGGAGACCTCCAACCTCAACCGCCAGCCGCTCTTCGGCGAGGACGACCTCGGGCAGCGCAAGGCCGGCGCGGCCGCGGCCCGCCTGCTGGCGCTCCACCCCGGCCTCCAGGTCGACCGGATCGACCGCCGCTTCGAGGCCTCCGGCGCCGAGGCGCTGGTCCGGTCGGTCGACGTGGTGGTGGACGGCTCCGACAACTTCGCCACCAAGTTCCTCGCCAGCGACGTCGCCACGCGCTGCGGCAAGCCGCTGGTGCACGGCGGCGTGCTGCGCACCACCGCGCAGGTCCTGACGGTGATGCCCGGCCTCACCGGCTGCCTGCGCTGCCTCTTCGAGGCGCCGCCGGCGCCCGGGCAGGTGCCCTCCACCGCCGAGGCCGGCATCGTGGGCGCCCTGGCCGGGACCGCCGGGGCGCTCATGGGGGCCGAGGCGCTGCGCCTCCTCCGGGGCGAGCGTGGCGCCTACGCCGGGCGCATGCTGGTCTATGAGGCCCGGTCCGGCCGGTCCCGGCTCGTGCTGGTGCGTCGCCGGAGCGGCTGCCCGGCCTGCGCCGCGGCGCAGCCGGCGGCGGTGTCCTGAGCGCTCCGGGTGCGAGGATCCATGACCGTCACCGTCCGCATCCCCGCGTCGCTGCGCGGCCTCACCCGCAGCCGCGGCGAGCTCCTCGCCGCCGGCGCCACGGTCCGCGAGGTGCTGGAGGGGCTGTCGCGCGCCCACCCCGGGCTCGGCGAGCGGCTTCTCGACGAGCGGGGCCTGCCGCGGCGCCACCTCGGCCTCTTCCTCAACGACGAGCAGCTCACCGGCGGGCTGGACGCGCCGGTGGCCGACGGGGACGAGCTCACGCTGGTGCCCGCCATCGCCGGCGGCGCGCCGGAGCTCGACGAGCCCCGCATCGCCCGCTGGGCGAGGCAGCTCCTGGTGCCGGGCTTCGGCGCCGCGGGCCAGGAGCGGCTCATGGCCTCCCGGGTCCGGGTGGTGGGCGCCGACGCCGCGGCCGCACCCGCGCTCATCTACCTGGCGCAGGCCGGCGTGGGGAAGATCTGGATCGACGATCCGGAGCTGGCGGGGCCGGCGGACGTGAGCGCCTGGCTGCTCGGCCCGGAGGCCGCAGGCCAGCCGCGCGCCACGGCCGCGGCGGCGGCGCTGGCCCGCTTCTCGCGCTTCGTGACCGTCGAGCCCCATCCGCTCGGCGGCGTCCCGACCGCCACCCTGGTGGTGGCCAGCTCCTCGGCCCACGCGCTCGGCGCCGCCGAGACGGCCCGGCGCGGCAAGGTCCCGCACGTCGTGATGGAGGCGGACGGGGAGGGGGGCGCGCTGGTCTCGATCCCCGTCGGCGCCCCCTGCTATGCGTGCGCCCGGCGCGCCACCGGGGCCGGCCACCCGCCCGCCGCCGGCGCCGCGGCCCTGGCGGCGCTCGCGGCGCAGGAGCTGCTCCTCCTCATCGCGGATCCCAGCTCCAGCGCCGGGCGGCGCATCGAGCTCGTGCGCGGCGTGCCGAGCAGCCGCTCCACCTCCCGCATGCCCGGCTGCGCCTGCACGCCGCCTCCCGCC
>JAJYAW010000015.1 GCA_021779335.1 Myxococcales bacterium
GTCGATGCCCTGGAGTGAGGGGGCCAGGTGGCCTCCCACCTGAGGCCCGCCGCGCCGTTGTCCGGCCCGGGGCGGGCGGCTATAAGAAGCCGCCCTATGCCCATCGACCAGAACAGCGCCCTCGAAGCCCTCCGGAAGGTCAACGACCCGGAGCTGCACCGCGACCTCGTCAGCCTCGGGATGGTGAAGGATCTCGTGGTGAGCGCCGGCGCCGTCTCCCTCCAGGTCGAGCTCACCACGCCGGCCTGCCCGCTCAAGGACACCATCGGCAAGGACGTGGAGGCGGCGCTGCGCGCCGCCGGCGCCACCTCCGTGAAGATCACCTGGGGCGCCCAGGTCCGCGCCGCCGCCGTGGCGCCGGGGCAGGTCGCCCCCGGCGTGAAGAACATCATCCTGGTCGGGGCCGGCAAGGGCGGGGTGGGCAAGTCGACCGTCGCCATCAACCTGGCGGTGGCGCTCTCCAGGCTCGGCGCCAAGGTCGGCATCCTCGACGCCGACATCTACGGCCCCTCGGTGCCCATCCTCACGGGCATCACCGAGAAGCCCACCTCCAAGGACGGCAAGCGCATCTCGCCGCTCGAGGCGCACGGGCTCCAGGTCATGTCCATCGGCTTCCTGGTCGATCCGGACCAGGCGCTCATCTGGCGCGGCCCCATGGCCACCGGCGCGCTCATGCAGCTCTTGCGCGACGTGGACTGGGGCGAGCTCGACTACCTCGTGCTCGACCTGCCGCCGGGCACCGGGGACATCCCGCTCACCCTGGCCCAGAACGTCAAGGCGGCCGGCGTGGTGCTGGTCTCGACGCCGCAGGACGTGGCGCTGGCCGACGTCATCCGGGCCAAGCTCATGTTCGACAAGGTCTCCATCCCCGTCCTCGGGCTGGTGGAGAACATGTCGGCCTTCGTCTGCCCCCACTGCCAGCACGAGACCGCCATCTTCGACAAGGGCGGCGCCAGGCTCGCCGCCGAGCGGATGGGCATCCGGTTCCTGGGCGAGGTGCCCATCGACCTCGCCATCCGCCAGGGCGGCGACCAGGGCGTGCCCATCTGCGCGGGCGCGCCGGACAGCCCGCAGGCCCGCGCCTTCTTCGACGTGGCCCGCGCCGTGGCCGGCGCGGTGAGCCAGCAGGTCATGAAGGCGCCCCGCCTCCCCGTCATCGGGCAGCAGCCGAGGGCCTGACCATGGCCGACGGGCGCAAGGAGCCGGCGGCCGGGGCGGAGCGGCCCGCCGCCGAGGCGGGGGCCGAGGGCGCGCCGGGCGGGCTGCAGGACACCCTGCGCAAGGCGCTGCTGGCCGGCATGGGCGCCATCTTCCTCACCGAGGAGGGGGCGCGCCGGCTGGCCCGCGAGTGGAAGCTGCCCAAGGAGCTGATCGGCTACCTGGGGTCGCAGGCGAGCGGCGCCAAGGACGAGCTCCTGCGGGTCTTCTCCGACGAGGTGCGCCGCTTCTTCGAGTCGGAGGCGGTGCGGCGCGAGGTGGCGCGCGCGCTCACGTCGATGGTGGTCGAGGTGAAGGCCGAGATCCGGGTCCGGCCGACCGAGGACGGCGGCTTCGAGCCGGACGTGAAGGCCGACGTGAAGGCGCGGCGCACCGCCGCGCACCGGAGGGAGGAGCCGGAGTAGTCGCCGCCGCCCGGCGGCCCGCCGCGGCGGGTCAGCGCGGCGCCGGCGCGTCCACCGTCGGCAGGCTGAAGCGGAAGCTGGTGCCGCGGCCGACCCGCGAGCGGACCGTGATGGTCCCGCCGTGGGCCTCCACGATGGAGCGGGCGATGGCCAGGCCGAGCCCGAGCCCGCTGCCCTGGTCGCGCGGCGCGGCCGCGTCGCGCACCTGGTAGAGCCGGTCGAAGATGCGCGCCAGGTGCTCCGGCGCGATCCCCTCGCCCCGATCCGCCACCGAGACCAGCACCGCGCCGCCCGCGCCGCGCGCCGCCGCCACCCGGATGGAGCCGCCCGGCTGGCTGTGCCGGTCCGCGTTGGTGAGGAGGTTGACCAGCACCTGCACCACCCGGTCCCGGTCGGCCCAGAGCCTGGGCAGCCCGCGGGCGGCCCGGGCCCGCACCCGCAGCCCCCGCTCGGCGAAGCGCGGCCCCAGCCCCACCACGGCCTGGGTGAGCACCTCGCCGGCCGCGAAGGCGGTCGGCACCAGCCGCTCCCGCGTCAGCTCGTGGCGCGAGAAGTCGAGCAGCTCGGTGATGAAGGCCTCCAGGCGCCGCCCGCTGCCCCGGATCACCTGGGCGGCCTGGCGCTGGCGCACGGTCAGCTCGCCGAGCTTCTCGCCGGCGAGGAGCTCCGCCCAGCCCAGCACGGTCACCAGCGGGGTGCGCAGCTCGTGCGAGACGTTGGCCAGGAAGTTGTCCTTCCTCCGATCGGTCTCCTGGAGCGCCTCGACGGCCAGCCTGAGCTCGCGGGTGCGCCGCTCGACCTCGGCGTTGAGGCGCGAGCGCTCCTCGCGGAGCGCCTTGACCAGCCGGGCCTTCTCGAGCGCGATGGACGCCTGCAGGGCGAAGGCCTCGATGGCCTCCGGGTCGCCCGGGCGCAGCCGCGGCGCCAGCACCGCCAGCAGGCCGATGGTGCGCCCCTCGCGGCGGAGCGGCGCCAGCACGATGCGCAGCGGCCCCAGCGCCCGCCCCAGCGCGCGGAGCTGCGAGGCCGTGGCCCCGCCCAGCAGGTCCCGCGCCGCCGCCCGCGGCCGGTCGGTCACCACGGTCCGCCCCGCCTCCAGGCAGCGGCGCACGACGGGCGCGTCGGCCGGATCGACCCGGAGGTCGGCCAGGGGGCGCCCCAGGACCCGCTCGATGGCCTGCAGCTGCGCGGCGGGCAGGCTGGTGAAGCGCCAGCGAAGCCCCGGCCGGTCGGCCTCGCCGCCCGGGGCGTCGAGGAGCACCCCGGAGTGGAGGCCGAGCCGGGCCAGCTCGCGGGACACGGCGCCCATGATGGACCCCTCGTCGGTCTCGATCATGAGGTGGGTGCCGGCGATCTGGAGCCCGGCCAGCGTCTCCTTGGCCTGCCTGAGATCGGAGAGGACCAGCCGGTCGCGGGTCGCCTCCAGCCGCAGCGCCACGGCGGCCAGCCGTCCGGCGGTCAGCCGGCCCACCGCCTCCACGCCGGCCAGGGCCGCGGGGCCGGGAGGGGCGGCGAAGGCCAGGTGGAGGAGCGCCGGGCGGGTGGCGTCGCCCACCGGCAAGAAGACCGAGTGGGGCGCCGCCGCGCCAGGGAGCTGCCGGGGCGCCAGCAGCGAGGCCAGGCCGGCCGGGGCGGGCGCCACGGCCCGCTCCTCATCGGCGCCGAGGACGGCGCGGGCGGCGGCCGGGACCGGATCGGCCGCCAGGACGGCCTGGAAGGCCCGCCGGGCCTCGCGCTCCTCCATGGCGGGGCCGTCGGCTGCGCCGCCCTGCACCTCCGGCGAGCCGTCGCGGCCGGCGGCCTGGCCGAGCAGCACGAGGTGCGCCAGGGCCGCACCGCAGGCCCGCGCCGCGTCCCGCGCGATCTCTCGGTACACCCGCTCCATCGCTGGTCCCCCCCCGCCCGGGTGATTTCGATGGTCCCTTGAACGACGCGCGTTGACAAGGGCGGACAACGCCCCAAACATGGCGGGACCGCGATTCACCAGGAGGCTTCAGCGTGGCGATCGAGACGATGGCGGTGGTGGGCGCAGGGCAGATGGGGAGCGGGATCGCCCAGGTGGCGGCGCAGGCCGGGCTCCGCGTGGTGCTGGCGGACGCCTCCGCCGACCTGGCCCGCCGGGCCGTGGAGAAGCTGGGCGCCTCGCTGGAGAAGCTGGTCCAGAAGGGGAAGCTGCCCGCCGCCGAGCGCGAGGCGGTGCTGGGCCGGATCCGGCCGGCCGCCTCGCTGGACGACTGCGCCCCGGCCGACCTGGCCATCGAGGCCATCGTGGAGAGCCAGGGCGTCAAGGTGGAGCTCTTCCGGCGCCTCGACGGGCTGCTGCGCCCCGAGGCGCTGCTCGCCTCCAACACGAGCTCGATCTCCATCACGGCGCTGGCCGCCTCGACGAAGCGCCCCGCCCAGTTCGTCGGGATGCACTTCATGAACCCGCCGCCGGTCATGGCGCTGGTCGAGGTCATCCGCGGCCTGCAGACCTCCGACGCCACCTACCAGGCCGTGGTGGCGCTGGCCAGGAAGTTCGGGAAGACCACCGTCACCTCCAAGGACGTGCCCGGCTTCATCGTCAACCGGGTCCTCATCCCGCTCCTCAACGAGGCCTGCTTCGCCCTGCAGGAGGGGCTGGCCTCGCCCGAGGACATCGACACCGGCGTGAAGCTGGGCCTGAACCACCCCATGGGCCCGCTCACGCTGGCCGACTTCATCGGGCTCGACACCTGCCTCTACATCGCCGAGGTGCTCCACCGGGAGCTCGGCGAGGACAAGTACCGCCCGGCCGCCATCCTGCGCAGCCACGTGGCGGCGGGGTGGCTCGGGCGCAAGACCGGGCGCGGCTTCTACCGCTACGACCAGTGAGGGACACCGTGGCCTACCAGAACATCCTCTACGAGGTGGCCGAGGGGCTGGCCACCGTCACCGTCAACCGCCCGAAGCAGCTCAACGCCCTCGATCGGCTCACGCTGGAGGAGCTGGCGGCGGCCTTCGCGGCCGCCGGCGCCGATCCGGCCGTCCACGCGCTCATCCTCACCGGCGCGGGCGAGAAGGCCTTCGTGGCCGGCGCGGACATCGCCGCCATGTCGAGGATGTCGGCGGCCGAGGCGCAGGCCTTCGCGCGGCTCGGCTCGGGGACGGTGAGCGCCCTCGAGGCGCTGCCCAAGCCCACCATCGCGGCGGTCAACGGCTTCGCGCTCGGCGGGGGCTGCGAGCTCGCCATGGGCTGCGACCTGGTCTACGCCAGCGAGAAGGCCCGCTTCGGCCAGCCGGAGGTGAACCTGGGCCTGGTCCCCGGCTTCGGCGGGACGCAGCGGCTGGCCCGGCGCGTCGGCCCGCTGCTGGCCAAGGAGATCATCTTCACCGGCGAGGTCTACGACGCCGCGGCCGCCAAGGCCATGGGGCTGGCGATCGAGGTCCTGCCGCCCGAGAGGCTGCTGGACCACGCCCGGGCCAAGGCCAGGGTGATCGCGTCGCGCGGCCCGGCCGCGGTCGCCCTGTGCAAGCGGCTCATCCAGCAGGGGGCCGACCTGCCGCTCCCGGCCGCCCTCGACCTGGAGCGCGACTCGTTCGCCGGGCTGTTCGGCGGCGAGGAGGCCCGCGAGGGCATGGCGGCCTTCCTGGAGAAGCGGCCGGCCAGGTTCCCGGGGCGCTAGCCCCTCCCGGCAGCAGCAGCACCACCACAGCGGGGGCACCGGCGCGGCCGGGCTCCACCAGCGAGGACACCAGATGGACATCGAGTTGACCGAGGAGCAGCGCCAGGTGCGGGACATGTGCCGCGACTTCGCGGCCAAGGAGCTGGCGCCCAACGCCCGGCGCTGGGACGAGCACCACGAGTTCCCGCGCGAGGCCGTCAAGAAGCTCGGCGAGCTCGGCCTGATGGGCATCGCCGTGCCGGCGGAGTGGGGCGGTGGCGGCATGGACAACGTGAGCTACGCCGTCGCCATGGAGGAGATCTCCCGCGGCTGCGGCGGCACCGGCGTCATCATGAGCGTCTCCAACTCGCTCTACTGCGACCCGGTCATGAAGTACGGCAGCGACGAGCAGAAGGCGGAGTTCCTGCGCCCGTACGCCTCCGGCGAGAGGCTGGGCGCCTTCGCCCTGACCGAGCCGCAGAGCGGCTCCGACGCCGCCGAGATGAAGACGGTGGCGGTGGCCCGGGGCGACGAGTACGTCCTCGACGGCGCCAAGATCTTCATCACCAACGGCCCGCAGGCCGACACCATCCTGGTCTTCGCCCAGACGGACAAGGCCAAGCGCCACAAGGGCATCACCGCCTTCCTGGTCCCCACCGACGCCAAGGGGTTCGCCCGCGGCAAGACCGACGACAAGGTGGGCATCCGCGCCTCCGGCTCCTGCCCGCTCTTCTTCGAGGCGTGCGCCATCCCCAAGCGGTTCCGGCTCGGCGCCGAGGGGGACGGCTTCAAGATCGCCATGGGGACGCTCGACGGCGGCCGCATCGGCATCGCCGCCCAGGCGCTCGGCATCGCCCGCGCCGGCTACGAGTGCGCCCGGGCCTACGCCAAGGAGCGCAAGGCGTTCGGGCAGCCCATCACCCAGTTCCAGGCCATCCAGTTCATGCTGGCCGACATGGCCACCGAGATCGACGCGGCGCGGCTGCTCATCTGGCGGGCGGCCGGGCTGAAGGACAAGGGGGCGCGCTTCTCGGCCGAGGCGGCCATGGCCAAGCTCTTCGCCTCCGAGATGGCGGAGCGCGTCACCTCCAAGGGCATCCAGGTCCACGGCGGCTACGGCTACGTCAAGGAGTACGACGCCGAGCGCCACTGGCGCGACAGCCGCATCACCGAGATCTACGAGGGGACGAGCGAGATCCAGCGGCTCGTCATCGCCGGCAACCTCCTCAAGGACTGACGGCGGGACGCATGGACTTCCAGCCCGACGAGGCGCAGGCGGCGGTCGCCGCCGTGGCGCGCCAGTATGCCCGCGAGCGGATCGCCCCCGAGGCGGCCCGCAACGACCGGGAGGCGCGCTTCCCGGCGCACCTGGTCAAGGGGCTCGGCGAGCTCGGCCTGCTCGCCATCAACGTGCCGGCCGAGCACGGCGGCTCGGAGGCCGGTGCGGTCGCGTCGGCCCTGGCCATGATGGAGCTGGCCGCCGCCGACCGCTCCGTCGCGGTGGTGGCCGGGGTCACCAACATGGTGGCCGAGACCATCCAGCGCTACGGCACCGCGGCGCAGCGGGCCCGCTGCCTGCCCCGGCTCGCCTCGGCGGAGTGGCTGGCGGGGGCGTTCGGCCTCTCCGAGCCCGCCGCCGGCTCGGACCCGGCCGCCATGCGGACCCGGGCGGTGCGCGACGGCGACGGCTGGGTCCTCGACGGCGAGAAGCAGTGGATCTCGCAGGGCGACGTGGCCGGCGTCACGGTGGTCTGGGCCAAGACCGATCCGGCCGCCGGCGGCAAGGGAGTCAGCGCCTTCCTGGTGGAGCAGGGTACCCCGGGCCTCACCGTCGGGCGGCACGAGGAGAAGATGGGGCTGCGGGCCTCGCCCACGGTCTCGCTGGTCTTCGAGGGCTGCCGGCTGCCCGGCTCGGCGCTGCTGGGCCAGCCCGGCCAGGGGCTCGCCATCGCCCTCTCGGCCCTCGACGGCGGGCGCATCGGCATCGGCTCGCAGGCCGTCGGCACGATGCGCGCCGCCCTGGACGCCGCCGCCCGCTACGCCAGGGAGCGGGTCACTTTCGGCAAGCCCATCGCCCAGCACCAGGCGGTGGCCTTCATGCTGGCCGACATGGCGGTGGACCACGACACCTCGCGGCTGCTGGTGCTGCGCGCCGCCGCCCTCAAGGAGGCGGGCCGCCCGTTCACGCGCGAGGCCGCCATGGCCAAGCTCTTCGCCTCCGAGGCGGCCCAGCGGGTGGTGGCGAGGGCGGTCCAGATCCACGGCGGCAACGGCTTCACCGAGGAGTTCGAGGTGGCCCGGCTCTACCGCGACGCGCGGGTCCAGACCATCTACGAGGGCACCAGCGAGATCCAGCGCATGGTCATCGCCCGCAAGCTGCTGGAGGAGTGACGGCGCCGCTCAGCCCGCGCTGGAGGCCGCCAGATCGTCGTCGGTGGTGATGAGGTGGCCGGTCTGCTCCGCCTTGGCCCGCAGGTACTGCAGGTTGTGCGGGTTGGTGGGGGAGGGCAGGGCGACCCGCCGCCGCACCGGCACCCCGGCCTCGACGAGCCCCTGCACCTTGAGCGGGTTGTTGGTGATGAGCTGGACCGAGCGCACGCCCAGGAGCCGCAGCATCGCGGCCGCCACGCCGTAGCTGCGCAGGTCGTCCGGGAAGCCCAGGGCGCGGTTGGCCTGGTAGGTGTCGGCCCCGGCCGCCTGCAGCGCGTAGGCGCGGATCTTGTTCCCCAGGCCGATGCCGCGCCCCTCCTGCCGCAGGTAGAGGAGCACGCCGCGGCCGCGCGCCGCGATGAGGTCCAGCGCCCGGTCCAGCTGGGCGCGGCAGTCGCACTTGAGCGAGCCGAACACCTCGGAGGTGAGGCACTCCGAGTGGACCCTCGTCAGCACGGCGTGCCCGGCCGGATCGCCCAGCACGAGGGCCACGTGCTCCCGGCCGTCGCGCCGGTCGCGGAACACCACCGTCCTGAAGAGGCCCCGCTCGGTGGGGAGCGGGGCCTCCGCGTAGATCTCGACGTCGCCCTGCTCGCTCCGCGCCGCCTCGTGCAAACCGGTCACGCTGCTCATGTCGTGGGCCGCTCCCGTCCGGGGATATCCCGACAACCGGGGTCTTCATTAGCCGCCGCCGCGGCCTCCCGCCACCCCAAAGGCGCCCGGCCCTGGGCGCCGAGGCGCCGCGCCGGGGGTGCGTGGTAGGTTCGGGCCTCATGTCCCCGGCCGCCCCGCCTGCCAGAAGCCGGCTCTGCGTCTTCGTCATCGCCTACCACGCCGAGTCGACGCTGCAGCGCGTCCTCGAGCGGATCCCGGCGGCCGTCCTCGAGGGGTACGACTGCGAGCTCCTGATCGTGGACGACGCCTCGTCCGACCGGACCTTCGAGATCGGCGCCGAGTGGAAGCGGCGCCACCCGGAGCTCCGCATGACGGTGCTCCGCAACGAGTACAACCAGGGCTACGGCGGCAACCAGAAGGTCGGCTACGCCTACGCCATCCAGGAGGGGTTCGACCTGGTGGCCATGCTGCACGGCGACGGCCAGTACGCGCCCGAGGAGCTCCCGAGGCTCCTCGAGCCCCTGGCCGCGGGCCGGGCCGACGCGGTCCTGGGGAGCCGGATGATGGAGCGCGGGGCCGCGCGGCGCGGCGGCATGCCCCTCTACAAGTACCTGGGCAACCGCGTCCTCACGGCGGCCCAGAACGCCCTGCTGGGCACCAGCCTCTCCGAGTTCCACTCGGGGTACCGCATCTACTCGGTCCGCGCGCTCCGGGCGCTGCGCTTCCGGCTCAACTCCGACGACTTCCACTTCGACACCGAGATCATCATCCAGCTGCTCCTCGCGCGGCAGCGCATCGTGGAGCTGCCCATCCCGACCTACTACGGGGACGAGATCTGCCGCGTCAACGGGCTGGGCTACGCCGCCCACGTCATGGCGGCCACGCTGCGCAGCTGGTTCCACCGCGCCGGGCTGCTCCACCAGCGGCGCTTCGACCCGGCCGGCGACACCAACCGCCACTACGACCTGAAGCTCGGCTACCCGAGCAGCCACACCTGGGCCATCGCCGCGGTGCCGCCGGGCGCCCGGGTCCTCGACGTCGGCGCCGGGCCGGGCGGGGTCGCCCGGGAGCTGGCGCGGAAGGGGTGCCGCGTCGACGTCGTCGACCAGCACCCGCCCGACCGGGAGGTGGAGGGCGTCTCGGTCCACCTCCAGGACCTCGACGGGCCCCTCACCCTCGACCTCGGCGGCTACGACCACCTCCTGCTGCTCGACATCATCGAGCACCTGCGCGACCCGGAGGACTTCCTCGACCGGCTCCGCGCCCGGCTCGATCACCGGCCTCGCCGGCTCATCCTCACCACGCCCAACGTCGCGTTCGTGGTGCAGCGGCTCATGCTCCTGTTCGGCCAGTTCAACTACGGGAGGGCGGGGATCCTGGACCGGACCCACACCCGCCTCTACACCTTCCGCGGCATCCGCCACCTCCTGCGGGACGCCGGCTTCCGGATCCGGGTGCTGCGGGGGGTGCCGGCGCCGGCCCCCAAGGTGCTCGGCGACGGGTGGCTCGGCCGGCTCGCCCTGGCGGTGAACCTGGCGCTCATCCGGCTCAGCCGGTCGCTCTTCGCCTACCAGATCTACGTCGAGGCCGACTCGACCCCCGACGTCGACTTCGTCCTCGCCAGCACCAGGCGCCACAGCGCGGCGCGGGCGGCCGGGCTCGCCACGGAGCGCCGCCCATGAACACGGAGGTGGACCCGGCCGCCGCGGCGCCTGCCGGCTGGCGGCGGCTGGGGCTGTCGGAGCGGGGCTGGACCGCCGCGCTGGCCGCGCTCCTCGTGGCCGCGGTGCTGGTCCGCCTGGCGGTGCTCTGGCTCTCCGAGGGCTCCAACGACATCCGGACCTGGGAGGGCTTCGCGCAGTCGATCCGCGAGGTGGGCGTGCTCGGCACCTACGCGGCCCTGCCGGGCTTCAACCACCCGCCGCTCGCCGGCTACTACGCCGAGCTGGCGGCCGCGGCGGCGAGCGCGGCCGGGCTGCGCTTCGCCCCGGTGTTCAAGGCCGGCCCGTTCCTGGCGGACCTGGCCGTGGCCGGTCTCTTCTACCGGCTGCGCAGGCCCGCCGGGGCGGCCGCGGCCACCGCCGCCGCCGCGGCCTACCTCTGGAGCCCCGTCGCCATCCTGATCACGGCGCACCACGGGAACACCGACACAGTCCTGGCCGCGCTCCTCTTCGCCGCCGCGCTCCTGGCGGATCGCGGGCGCCCGGTCGCCGCCGGGCTGGCGCTGGCCGGCGCCGTCAACGTGAAGATCGTGGCGCTCCTCCTGGCCCCGGTGCTGGCGCTCCACTTCGGCTCCTGGCGGGAGCGGCTCAGGTTCGGGGGGGCGCTCGCGGTGGGCGCCCTCCCGCTCCTCCCGGTGGTGCTGTACGCCTGGCCGGCCTTCAGCCGCAACGCGGTCCAGTACAACTCGAACCTCGACCACTGGGGCGTGCCCTTCTTCCTGCTCGGCCTCCAGACCATCCGCCACGCCGAGGAGGCCGCCACCGCCGCCCTCGCGTGGTTCCTCCCGGCCGGCCGCTACCTCGTCTTCCTGGGCGTGGGGCTGGTGGCGTGGCTGGGCCGGTCGGGGCGGCGCCCGGCGCTGGAGAAGGGGGCCGTGACCATGGCGCTCATGCTGGTCCTGGCGCCCGGCTTCGGGGTCCAGTACGCCATCTGGGTGCTGCCGCTGCTCATGGCCGCCAGCCCGCGCCACGCGCTGCCGTACAACCTGGCGGCCGGCGCCTTCCTGCTCCTGGTCTATCTCCACTTCTGGGTCGGCGGCGTGCCGGTCCTGTCCTGGTTCTCGAGCCGCCTGCCGCTCGGCGCGGCGCCGTTCGGCGTGCTGGCGTGGGGGGTGCTGGTGAGCTACCTCGTGGCCACCGGCGGCCGGTGGCGAGCGCAGACCGGCGCGGCGCCGGGCTGAGCGGGGGCTACGGCAGCAGCCCCGCGGCCAGCGCCTGGCGCAGCACCTCGGCCAGGACGTCGAGGGAGGCCGCGGTGTCGCGCCGGGTCACCGCCATGGTCGAGGTGGCGGAGCGGGTCTCGCGCTCGGCCACGAACGGGAGCGGCCGGCGGCCGAGCCGGAGCAGGCGATCGTCGTGGAAGGCGCCCGGCGCCCGCGCCCGGAGGCGGAGCCAGAGCGTGCTCATGTTGGCCGCGCTGGACGGCTGGAGCTCCGCGCCCAGGCAGGAGAAGTCGACCTGGCCCTCCACCAGCGCCGCCACGCGCCCATCGCGGGCGTAGAGGAGGAGCACCTGCTGGGAGGAGGTCTCGGAGGAGTGGACGGTCTTCGTCGTCTGGCGGCGCATGACCAGGCCGCCGGTGGCGGCCGCCATGCCGAGCGAGAAGGTCTTCGACTTCTCGGTGCGCGCCGCGTCCACCCGCTGCTCGCGCGAGCCGCGCAGCACGGCCAGGACGTCGGCCCAGGCCACCGGCAGCGCGTCTCCGGACCTCGGCGCCAGCAGGACCTGGTCCGGCTCGAGGCCGAACCGGTGCACCAGGATCCGGTCGGCGTCGGTGGGGACGTTGGCGTCGATGGCCAGCGCCGCGAGGCCGGCCTTGCGCAGCGCCGCGACCAGGCCGTCGGCGAGGTCTGCCTCGAGGCGGGCCAGGAGCGCCGGCGGCTCGGCCGCCAGCCGCATGCGCCCCTCGGCGAGGGTGAGCCCGGTGGCCGCGGCGAAGGCCGCGACCGCCTCCTCGATCCGCTGCGGCGGCTTGACGATCGCGACGAGCTTCATGGGGGGAGCGTACGCGCCTGCGGGGGAAGATCCCAGCGGCTCCCCCGAAGCGGCTCCTCAGCGCGCGATGAGGGTCAGGCGCGGATGTTGCTGGTCACCTTGGCCCCCGCGGCTGCGCTGGCCAGCGTCTCGATCACCCCTTCTACGACCCATCCACGGGGGCGGGGCTCAACTTCAAGGGCCCTCGGCGCCCAATAGTGAGGCGCAATAGGCTTCTTTTGGGACGGCGCGCGTGCCCTCGGGCCCATTGCACCGATGCACCATGCCGCCAAGCGCTACCTGAGCCGTCGTGGTACATCGACTACTAGCTTTCAATGAATCTGCAGGAGACTTCATGCGGAAGAAGGTCGCGATGGCGGCTGGGATTATTGGAGTCATATCTCTCGCGTCCTGGACGATGGGCCGTCCCATCGCGTCGTCGCTGGTGGTCGCATCTGCTATTGCTACGGCCAGCATCTTCTTGGTAGCTGGTCTGCGTTCACTGCTGACCAGGCTCAAGAACCGTCCTGATTTACCGGACTACGCAAGGCTCGACTCGAGACCCCTGGCGCTTCGAAGCGCAGTAGCTGGTGGCGTGCTTCTGTGCGCGTTGGCTCTCGGCTGGACTCAGCACATGGTGACCAGCAGCGATGCGTACCGACTGACTGTGGCCACGGCGCGAAGCTCGCCTCAACTCATTGAGGCCCTGGGGCCGGGACTTCGGGAGGGGTGGCTTTGCACATTTAAGTTCAGGTTTGGCAGTCCGGAGACGGCCTTCTTTGGCATTCCAGTCGAAGGTGGGCGGGGCAAGGGGGCAATCAGGGCCAGCGCTGTCAAGGAAGCAGATGAATGGCGGCTTACAGAATTGGTTCTGGAGCAATCCGAGACAGGCTCGCGAATCAACCTTCTTGAGAGATCGACAGCGCGCTGACGAGGCAGCACACATTCATTCTACGGCTGCCCCAAACGCCTCACCAAGGTGAAGGCCACCATTCCCTCGGCGGACACCAAGCCATCGGTGGGGAACCGGGTTCTCGCGATGGAGTTGCGGCTCTGAGTGTTCCACTCATCTGCGAGGGGCAAGTTCTTGAACTCTGGGGGGAGGGGATGACAAGCCGAGTCAGTCCATTCGTGGTTCTCGTTGGCGTCGCTGCGATCTATGCAGCTGGTGGGTGCGCTCACGGGAAGGGGGGGGGCCGACGCCCAGGGCCCGCTCGGCCACGTCTCCGTCGGCAGCCTCACGCGGGGTGTGACCCGTCTGTCCGAGGCGGACAACAGACCGGACTTCTGCCAGGACTTCTCGCTGACGAAGGAGCAGGTCGCCAAGTACATGGCAGCGGCACGGCAGGTCACGGCCATCGACTTCCACGGGAACCACATGTGGCTGCCATGCTTCGTCGCCGCCGACATCCGAGTTGGCGAGCAACCTGCCAAGCTGACGATCTCGGCGAGCTTCACGGCCCGAATCGTTTACCCAGACAGCAAGGAGCACTTTCTGGTGTGCGAGGACGAGTGCCAGAGGGCGCTCGACTTCAAGTAGGGCGTGCCCCGAGCGCGATTTGGATGGCTGTGTCAGGCACATTGTTCGCGGCATTGGGACTGGCATCGGTCTGGGGCACGGCGGCCATAGGATGGGTGGCCGCGTTCAGGGTGTCTCGACGGGATGGGGCCGGCTACCTTGAGGTGCTCCTGGACAGGAGGGCCTGGATGGGCGAGCGGATCTGCGGTGTCCCTGCGGGACCTCTCATGATGACCTGGCTCGTACTGGGAATCGTCGTGACGTTCGTCGCCGCCTTCTGGCGGCCCTGACGAAGGAAGCCATGAAGAGTGCGGATCGTCAGACTGGTGGCCGTCGTGGTGGCGGCCTTGGCGTGTGCTCACGCGGCGCAGGCCGATGGGAGCCGTAGCGGCGCATGGTGGCAGGGGGCGCCCCGCGAGGAGCGCCTGGGCTATCTGGCGGGCCACCTTGACTGCGCGGTCGCTGACGCCGGGCACCCCTTCGCCGAGTTACACCGGTGCCTACACTGTGAGCTGGACGGATATGTCCGGAGGCATGGATCGGACATACTTGAACGAGAGCCTCAACGGGGGCGCATGGACACGGTCTGGCAGTCGATCTCGCAGCAGCAGGCGGTCGAGCGGTCCGGAAGTGGCAGCACTGCAATTCAACTCACCCAAGTCGACGTCATCTACGATCGCAAGACCGGGCAACTCACAATCAGAGACAGGGATTCTGGAGTGACCACGGCCGGGAAATTCGAGTCTGGCTTCAGGCTACAAGGACCTGGCAACACCATTGGGTGCGTTGCAGCATGTCACTCTTCGGATTGGTGGCCAGTCAAGAGCATCCTCAACCACACTTCGACAACGAAGGTGCCAGACAATGCCACCCCGTGGTGGCGATTCTGGTCGTCTGAGAGCGTAAAGAAGTACGGCACGATGGAGGTGAGATAGATGGTCACCCGCGTCGCTGCCGAGAGTCAGGTACGGTCCAATTCCATTGGGGCGCTGCCTCAAGGCACGGCCACTTGCTTGGCCATCACGGTGCTTACCTATGCGCGACTTAACGGAGCTGACCCGCTGTTCCAGTTTGCGTGGACTACTCGCATCGGCTCTCGCCTGCTGTTTGGCTTCGTGGCGGCCGCCTCACTCGTCTCGTTGTCTACAGTGACCGCTGCAGGGCGAACCTCGAGAGATCGAGTCACTCGGGTCCTGTCGTACAGCGCCGCATCAATTGCGACCCTGGCCATCGGAGGTTCACTCCTGGCACACTTCTGTCCACATCCGGGTGAGACATTGCGGTTCCTGGCAGCGCCGATCATGCCCCCGTTGCTGGTCTTCCTTGCGGCGGCGAATGCCGTCATCTGGAGGCGAACCGTAAGGGCCAACCACTGCCTATGTGCGAAATGGCCAGCTGAGTTTCTTCTGGCCCTCCTGGCAAGCGTAACGGCCATCGGGATCTATGTCGTTACCAATACTCTAGGTATCAAGGGCTTCGCCACTCAGAGCCTGATAATTCTTACAGGCGCGGTTGTACCGGCGCTCGCCCTCATGACTGCATTCATTAGTCTCCATTGGGCTGGGCGCGCCGGATCTGTAGCTTGGTTAACCGCCGGTGCGGGATCGGGCGCAATGATCGTGGTTCTCAGTCTACTCTGACATCTGCGCCCCACTTCACAAGACCTGCTTCACGCCGCTGGCGAAGCAAGGACGGTGAGCACGCGTGGCTTCACGGGACACGAGCAGCTCGACGCGCACCACCTGACCCACATGAACGGGCGGGTGCTCCTGCTCCGGCGGATCGCCTACACCCTGCTGGCGCTCTACCGGGCCGTGACGCTGCGCTCGGACGAGGGGCGGGCCACACGATGGAGGGCGCTGCTCCAGTCGGTGCGCGACGTGCTCGTCGCCGCCACCGAGGACCAGCTCGCAGGACTGCGCGAGATCGCCGCCGCCACACGCTGAGAACGTCGGGCTCCCAACCCGCGGCGGGCGACATCGCAGGAACGTGTGAAGTGCGCGACGCGACCGGCACCGGCCGGCCGTGGCCGCCGCATGGACCGGCGTCCGACCTGGCCGGGCCTCCGGAGATCCCGGAGAGGTGGCGCAACCTTGCGATCGGCCTGGCCGATCATGCCTGCCCGAAGCGGCTCATGGCGCGATGAGCGTCAGGCGCGGGAAGTAGGTTCGGTACCGAGCAGCGTCCCTGGTGAGAAGCTGATGACCCGCCACAGCCGCGTGAGCGCCGATGTAGAAGTCAGGCAGGGGCACCGGCCTCCGGCCCCCCCGCCTCCGATAGGCCAGGAAGCTCTTCCCAGCCAGGAATGCGGCTTCGTACGGAAGCGGATCCCGTCGGTAGATCTCCGGGGGCAGCGCCTCCTCGAGGTCCTCGACGCGGTCGAAGCCGACCGAGACCTCGGCGAAGACAATCGGGTTGATGACGAGGACCGACTGGTCGGCAGCGCGGGCCAGCTGCCGAGCCGACCACTCGCCTCAGGTGGGGTCCTCCGTGGCCACGTCGAGGACGACGTTGCTGTCGACGAGGACGGTCATCAGCCCCGCCGGGTCAGCGCCATGATCTCGTCCGTGCTCATGCGGACGGTCGCCTGGCCGCGCAGCCGCCCCACCGCGGCGGCGCCCCGACCCGCCGCGCGCGCCGCCTTGGCCCGCCGGAGGTGCACTCCCTTGGCGTCCAGCTCGAACTCCACCTCGGTGTGGGGCAGGAGACCGGCCCGTTCCCTGATCTCCACGGGGATGGTCACCTGGCCCTTGGTCGTCACGCGCATCGTGCCTCCTTCATCTCCTACTTGTAGGAGTCATACTAAGATGGTGGAACACCGACAAGGCCCGCCCTGGCCGAGGGCGCTCGGGTTCTCTGCGGTTCGTGGCCTGCGCGCGGCCGGCGCGTGCGCTGCGGCCGGAGACAATCCTCAGTAAGCGCGGGGCTCCGATCGCCGGCACCGCGGTTCGTAGGCGTGACACCCAGCCCCGGGTTGCTGGCGATCCAGACCGCAGAGGCTTCGAGGTGATCGCGCTCGGCGCGGTTAGCGTCCCGCGCTTCGCCTCGATCGTCTCCATCCTGGTCAGCTGAAGGAGGAGGCTGACGAGCGGGAGCCCTGACCTGGGCGGGAAGGGTGGCCTGGCCGGGAGGGACCCACTACAATGGAAGGCACGATGCGGGCGCTCAAGGCACATGTCAGAGGTGGTCGGCTCCTCCTCGACGAGCCGACGAACCTCCCCGAGGGTGCCGAGGTGCGGGTGGCGCTGGTGGACGTCGACGAGCTCGACGACCGCGAGCGGGCCGACCTGCACTCCGCCCTCCTGGCAGCTGAGGCGGAGCTCGACGCAGGCAAGGCCGTCACCGAGGACGACCTGTGGTCGCGCCTGCGGGCTGCCCGGTGAAGCTGGACCTCGCTCCCCGAGCCGTCAGGGAAGCCGAGCGGTGCGCAGGGTGGTGGCGTGAGCACAGGCCGACAGCGCCGGCGTTGTTCGAGGTCGAGCTCCGCGCCGCACTCGACGTCATCCGCAGCGCCCCCCGGGTCGGTGGCATCTACGAGGAGCTGGAAGGTCGGGAGTACCGCCGCCTGCTCCTGCCGGAGACGCGCTACCACGTCTACTACCGGGTGGTCGGTCCCGAGCACGTGCGCGTCCTGGCGGTCTGGAGCGCGGTGCGGGGGCGTGGCCCGCGCCTCTAAGGACCCACGCGCAGCGTGAAGGACGGTAGGATGCCCGGGTAACCTCACCGGCCACCCACCTCACCGACCCGCAGGGCTGGCAGCCCTGGATGGTGGAGCCGTTCGAGCACGGGCCTGGCCTTGGCGGCGGCTCTCGACCTCCCCGTAGACGGTGACGTCGTACCCCCCGGCCTGCTCCACGGTACTGGGTCGTAAGTTACCATAATACATATTATCAGACTCAGATCTGTAGCGCCCAAGTGCAAATGTCCGGTCCCAGCCAAGTAGAGATGTCCGCCTGCGGCGACCTCCTGTCGCCCGAGAGGCGGACGGATGGCTGGGGAGTTCCTCACGATGAGCGCCAAGGAGCTGGAC
>JAJYAW010000316.1 GCA_021779335.1 Myxococcales bacterium
GTGCGGGGCGCTGCGCCCCATCGGACCCGGCGTGGCGGAGCTGAAGCGGATGTGGACCCGGCCGGACCGGCGCGGCCACGGCGTGGCCCGCGCCCTGGCCACGGCGCTCCTCGAGGCGGCGCGCGCCGAGGGGTACCGGCTCGTGCGGCTCGACACGCTGGACTGGATGGCGGCGGCCCGCGCGCTGTACGCCAGCCTCGGGTTCCAGGAGATCCCGGCCTACTACCCCAACCCGCTGGCGGGCGTGGTCTACCTGGAGCTCGCGCTGTGAGCTCCAGGCCGGCCCGGAGCGCCCAGAGGGGACGTGCCACCGGGGGCCCCCGGCGCTAGAGGAGGGGCCATGCCGCCCCTCACCCCGCGCGCTCGACCCTGGCCGCGCGCGCTCTTCCTGGCTGGACTCGTCGTGGCGCTGGGTGGCGCCGCCGCGCTGACCCGGGCGCGCGCGCCCCAGGCGGCCGCGCCCGCCGCGGAGGACTCCACCGTGCCCACCCCGCCCAAGCCGCCGGCCGACGTGCTGCGCCAGAAGCTCAGCCCGGAGCAGTTCCAGGTGACGCAGCAGTGCGGCACCGAGCCGCCCTTCCAGAACGCCTACTGGAACAACCACGAGCCGGGGATCTACGTGGACGTGGTGAGCGGCGAGCCGCTCTTCTCCTCCACCGACAAGTTCGACTCCGGCTCCGGCTGGCCCAGCTTCACCCGGCCGCTGGCGCCCAACGTGGTGGAGAGGCGGGACCTCACCCACGGCATGGTGCGCACCGAGGTCCGCTCCCTCCACGGCGACTCCCACCTCGGCCACCTCTTCGACGACGGCCCGGCCGACCGGGGCGGCCAGCGCTTCTGCATCAACTCGGCGGCGCTCCGCTTCGTGCCGGCCAGCCGGCTCGTCGCCGAGGGGTACGGCGACTACGCCAGGCTCTTCGCCGGCGGGGCGGTCGCCGCCGGCGGCGCGGTGGCGGCGAAGGCGGCGCAGCCGAAGGCCGGGGACCGGCCGGATCAGGAGGTGGCGGTGCTGGCCGGCGGCTGCTTCTGGGGCATGCAGGAGATCCTGCGCAAGATCCCGGGCGTCCTCGCGACCCAGGCCGGCTACACCGGCGGCTGGCTGCCCAACCCGCGCTACGAGGACACCCACGACGGCAAGTCGGGCCACGCCGAGTCGGTGCGGATCGTCTTCGACCCCCGGAAGCTCAGCTACGCCGACCTGCTGGAGAAGTGGTTCTTCCGCATGCACGACCCGACCACGCTGAACCGGCAGGGCAACGACCTCGGCACCCAGTACCGGAGCGCCATCTTCTACGAGGACGACGCCCAGCGGGCCACCGCCGAGGCGGTCAAGGCGCGGGTGCAGGCCTCCGGGCGCTGGAAGGGGACCATCACCACCGAGATCACGAGGGCCAGCGCCTGGTACCCGGCGGAGGAGTACCACCAGGACTACCTGGAGAAGCACCCGGGCGGCTACACCTGCCACTTCCTGCGGCCGTGAGGCCCCGGGGAGGCGGGCGCCTCACGCCGTCAGCGCCTGCGGCGCCGCCGGCCCCCACTCGAAGTCGTAGACCGCGTCGAGGAAGCCGGTCTCGCGCCAGGTGACCCGCGGCGCGGCGGCGTCGGTGGCGCGCAGGCCGGTGAGCAGCACCGCGGCGTGGAAGGCGGGCGGCATGAAGTCGCGCCGGGAGACGAGCCGGCCGCGCCGCTCCCCGAGCCACTCCACCCTCCGCTCCCCGTAGCTCACCGCGCCGCGGTAGCCGGAGGGGGCCGAGCCGAGCAGGCGGCGCGGATCCCGCCCCGCCATGGCCAGCGCGGTGCGCCCCAGCATCGAGCCGATGAACCCGGTGACGGTGCGCCGCCCCAGCTCCGCGAGCACCGCCTCCCCGCTCCCCAGCGCCGGCTCGAGCCGATCCAGCGCGTTCCAGGCCGAGGTGAGGTACTCGGCGATGGGGTAGCTGAAGAAGTCCACCCGGTGCCCCTTGCCGAGCACGTCCACCTCCCGTGCCGCCGCCTCGCCCAGGTGGTCGCGCACCATGGTGAAGAGGGTCGTGTAGTTGAGGCCGCGCGAGGTGTCGCCCTCGGTGGCGGCGGCGATGCGGCGGGCGAGGTCGGCGCGGTCGGCGGGCATGGCGGGCTCCTGGTGCTTGGACCGGGGTCGCGCCGCCGTGTGACCGGGGCGGGGCGTCGCCGCGGCCCGGGGCAGCGAAGGGCTTCGTGGCCGGCGGGCGGCCGTGGCATCCTCCGGGCTCGCCCGCGCGCCCCGAAGGAGCCCTGCCCGCCCATGCCCACGCCCAGCGTCCACCGCCTCGCGCTCCTGGCGCTCCTCCTCCACCCCGGCCTGGCGGGCGCCAACATGGCGGCCCCCTCCTTCGCCACCGGCCTCCCGCTCTCCTCGGCGCTCCGGCCGGCCGGCGCGGGGCTGACGGTCCGGCGGGAGACGCTCACCTTCGAGGTGGGCGTGCAGGAGGCCGCGGTGGCGGCCGAGTACCTGGTGGACGCGGCGGCCGGCGCCGACCTCGCGCTCACCTTCATCTCGCCGGCGGGCTCGACGGGGGTCAGGGCCTGGGTGAACGGCGAGGAGCGGTCGGTCACCACCGGCCCCTACGACGGCGGCGCGGCGTCCGGCGCCAAGGAGGAGGACCGGCGCGGCCCCTTCGGCGCGCTGCGTCAAGGCGGCTTCACCGCCCAGCTCCGGGCGGGCGAGAACAGGATCCGGGTGACCTACGGCCAGGGCTTCGGCCTCTTCTGGATCCCGGTCGGCTACTTCCACGATCCCTTCTACCTGCGGGTCTTCCCCTACGAGCTCTGGCCGCTCCGCGGCTGGACGCTGGCCCCCGGGTTCCAGCTCGACCTCAAGGTGTCGGTGGCGCTGCCCCGGGCCGGGTGGTGGACCCGCACCTTCGGGAAGGTGCCGGGCTGGTCGCTCCACGTGGTCGGGAGCCCGCGCGGCGTCGACCCGCAGGAGTACTTCCGCGGCCCCTGGCGCAACTACCAGCGCGGCGAGGACATGGCGCCCCAGGTCCGGCGGGAGCTCGACCGCGAGGATCTCTGGCAGCTCGCGCCGGTCGCCGAGGCGGTCCACGGGCCGCTGCTGGGTGGCGCGCTCGTCCTCGAGACCAGCGTCGGTCCCCTGCTCCCCGACCGGCTCTACCTCGTCCTCGACGTGGGCAAGGACGGCGGGTAGGACGCCCGGCGAGTGGCTCGCCCCGGAGGGTGTCCAGGCCCGAAGGTACTTGCCGCCGCGCGAGCCCGGGACATACATCCCGCCAGCTTCCCGGAGGTCCACATGGCCAGACCGTTCGCGGTGCGATCCCTGCTGCTCATGACCCCGCTCGCCTTCCTGGCGCTCCCCGCCGGCGCGGCGGTCTGCAGCCTCACCTACCAGGGCGGGCCGGTCGTCTCGAGCCTGCGCGTGGTGCAGGTGGAGTGGGGAGCGGCCCCGGTCGGCTACGCCGACCAGCTGCCGGCCTTCTACGGCGCCGTGCTGGACAGCCCGTTCATGGATCTCCTCGTCCAGTACGACCCCCCGGGCCAGCAGATCACCCGGGGCTCGTTCGTGGGGCGCTTCGCCATCACGCCGGGCGTGACCGCGAGCACCGTGGACGACGCGCAGGTGCAGTCGGAGCTGGCCGCCCAGATCGCCGCGGGCCACCTGCCGGCGCCCCAGTACGACGCGCTGGGCCACCCCACCACGGTCTACATGATCGAGTTCCCCGCTCGCGTCACCATCACGGTGCAGGGAGGCGCGTCCTGCGTGGACTTCTGCTCGTACCACTCCAGCTTCACCTCCGGCGGGAAGCCCATCCTCTACGGCGTCCACCCCGACGTCGGCGCCGGCGGCTGCGCCATCGGCTGCGGCACCGGGACCCCGTTCGAGAACGCCACCCTGGTCCACAGCCACGACATCGCGGAGGTCGTCACCGATCCCGACGTCGGCAACAACGACCTCGCCTGGTACGCGAGCAGCGGCTCGTGCGGCGAGATCGGCGACATCTGCAACCAGCAGGCGGCGCTGCTCGACGGCTACACCGTCCAGAAGGTGTGGTCGAACAAGGACAACGCCTGCCTGGCGCAGGCGGCGACGCCCGTGCCCATCTGCGACGGCACCAACGCCGCCTCCTGCCGGCCCTGCGTGGCCGCGGACGCGGGGCAGGCGGGCGGCTGCACCGGGGCCAGGTCCTCCTGCGACCTCTCCGCGACGAGCCCCACCGCCGGCCAGTGCGTCGCGCC
>JAJYAW010000317.1 GCA_021779335.1 Myxococcales bacterium
CGCCCCCGCCCGCCGCGGCCGAGCCCGGCGCCGACGTGCGGCCGGTGGCGCTGGTCCGCTCCCGCTTCCCGCTCGGGCCGCGCTCGGTCTGGCGGGGCGTGCCGGAGTCCTCCTGGAACGACTGGCACTGGCAGCAGCGCGAGCGGGTCACCAAGCTCGACCAGCTCGAGAAGGTGATCCGGCTCACCGACGAGGAGCGCCAGGCGGTGCTGGCCACCGACGCCGAGTTCCACATGGGCATCACGCCCTACTACGCCGCGCTCATGGACCCGGAGGATCCGACCTGCCCGGTTCGGCTCCAGTCGGTGCCCACCATGGGCGAGCTCACCGTGACCGCCGCCGACCTCGACGACCCGCTCGCCGAGGAGCGGGACATGCCGGTGCCCGGGCTGACCCACCGCTACCCGGACCGGGTCCTCTTCTACATCACGCACAACTGCCCGGTGTACTGCCGCCACTGCACCCGCAAGCGCAAGGTGGCCGACCCGTCGAGCGCGGCCGCCAAGCAGCAGATCGAGGACAGCCTCGCCTACATCGAGCAGCACACCGAGATCCGCGACGTGGTGGTCTCGGGCGGCGACCCGCTCTCGCTCTCCGACGACCGGCTCGACCACATCCTGGGCCGCCTGCGGGCCATCCCGCACGTCGAGATCTTCCGGCTCGGCACCCGCAACCTGGTGACGCTGCCGCAGCGCATCACCGACGACCTGGTGCGCATGCTGCGCAAGCACCAGCCGGTCTACGTGAACACCCACTTCAACCACCCCAAGGAGTGCACCGCGGAGGCCTTCGAGGCCTGCCGCCGGCTGGCCGACGCGGGCTGCGTGCTGGGCAACCAGATGGTGCTGCTGAAGGGCGTCAACGACAGCCCGCGGCTCGTCAAGGAGCTCAACCACAAGCTCCTGCTCATGCGGGTGCGCCCCTACTACATCTACCAGTGCGACCTGGCCAAGGGGATCAGCCACTTCCGCACGCCCATCGAGGCGGGCCGGCGCATCATCCGCTCGCTGCGGGGGCACACCTCCGGCATGGCGGTCCCCTACTTCGTGGTCGACGCGCCCAGCGGCGGCGGGAAGATCCCCGTCAACCCCGACTACGTGGTGCGCCACGAGGGCAAGCGCTGGGTGCTGCGCAACTTCGCGGGCAAGGAGTTCACCTACTACGAGCCGTGAGGCGCGCCGGCCCGCCGCCTACACGACCGCGACGGCGTCGATCTCGACCCGCGCCCCGCGCGGCAGCGCCGCCACCTGCACGGTGGCGCGGGCCGGGGGGGCGGCGCCCAGGTAGCTCCCGTAGACCTCGTTCACCCTGGCGAAGTCGCCCAGGTCGGTGAGGAAGATGGTGGTCCTCACCACGTGGCCGAAGCCGGCGCCGGCGGCGGCCAGCACCGCCTTCAGGTTCTCCATGACCCGGCGGGTCTCCTCCTCGATGGTCCCCTTGACGAGCTCGCCCGTCCCCGGGTCGAGCGGGATCTGGCCGGAGAGGAAGATCAGCCGGCCGCCGGCCTGGACGGCGACCGCCTGGCTGTAGGGGCCGATGGCCTTGGGGGCGCCGGGGGTGGAGATGGCCTGGGGCATGGTGGACTCCGTGTCGCTCGAGGGTCCGGCGGGAGCGCCTAGACCCGGTTGACCGCCTGGATGCCGTCGATGTGCTCGATGGAGCGCATGATGCCGTTGAGCTGCTTCAGGTCGCCGACGGTGACCTCGAGGTCGAAGACCGCCTTCTCCCCCACCGTGCGGACGGTGGCCTGCGAGATGTTGACGTCGGCCTCGCCGAAGGCCTTGGAGATCTTGGCCAGCAGGCCGGGGCGATCCGTGCCGACCACCCGCAGCGCCACCGGGCGCTTGAAGTCGCCCTTGACGTCCCAGGTCACGTCGACGCGCCGCTCGGGGGAGCTCTCCAGCACCTTGTCGCAGGTGGCGGTGTGCACCGTCACGCCGCGGCCGCGGGTGATGAACCCCACGATCTGGTCGCCCGGCACGGGGTTGCAGCACTTGCCGTAGCGCACCAGCATGTCGTCCACCCCGCTGACGCGCACGCCGCTGACGGCGGTGCGGCGCGCCACCTTGCGGAAGAGCTCGGTGAGGCGCGAGGGCGGGGCCTCCGGCGGGGGCGGCGCCGCCAGCTGGTCCTGCGGCAGCAGGTGCGCCAGGAGCTGGGCCGAGGTGAGCTTGCCGTAGCCCAGGGCGGCCAGCACCTCCTCGGCGGTGCGGTGGCCCAGCTTCTCTCCCGCCTTGGCCAGGTCGCCGGACCGCTCCAGCCGCGCCAGGGAGAGGCCCCACTTGCGCAGGTCCTTCTCGGCCAGCTCCCGCCCGATCTCCATGGAGCGGCGGTGCTCCTCGATGCGGAGGTACCCGCGGATGCGCGCCTGGGCCCGGCTGGTCTTGACGAAGGTGAGCCAGTCCTTGGACGGGTGGGCGTGCGGCGAGGTGAGGATCTCGATGGAGTCGCCGTTCTTGAGCTTGTGGCGCAGCGGCACCAGCTTGCCGTTGACCTTGCCGCCCACGCAGTGCTCGCCGATCTGGGTGTGGATGGCGTAGGCGAAGTCCACCGGCGTGGAGCCGCGCGGCAGCGCCTTGATGTCGCCCTTGGGGGTGAAGACGAAGACCTCGTCGGAGAAGAGGTCGACCTTGACCGTCTCCAGGAACTCGCGCGGGTCGTCCACCTCGCGCTGGAACTCGACGAGCTGGCGCAGCCAGCCGAACTCGGCGGCGTCCTTCTTGGAGAGGGCGCCGCCGCCCTTCCCGTCCCGGCCCTGCTCCTTGTAGGCCCAGTGGGCCGCCACGCCCTCCTCGGCGATGCGGTGCATCTCGCGGGTGCGCAGCTGCACCTCGATGCGCTCGCCGCGCGGGCCGACCACGGTGGTGTGGAGCGACTGGTAGCCGTTGGGCTTGGGGATGGCGATGTAGTCCTTGAACCGCCCCGGCACCGGCTTCCAGACCGAGTGGATCACCCCCAGCGACTCGTAGCACTGGGCCACCGTGTCGACGAGCACGCGGAACCCGATGACGTCCTGGATCTGGTCGAAGTCGACGTCGAGCTGCCGCATCTTGCGGAAGACCGAGTAGGCGTGCTTGAGCCGCCCCGAGACGTCGGCCTCCAGCCCCTGGGCGCCGAGCTTCTCCTTGATGATGGCGACCACCTCCTGGACGAACCTCTCCTTCTCCTTGCTCTGGGCGGCGATGCGGCCGGTGATGTCGGTGAAGTCGGCGGGCTTGAGGTACTTGAAGGAGAGCTCCTCGAGCTCCGCCTTGACCCACTGGATGCCCAGCCGGTTGGCCAGCGGGGCGTAGATGTCGAGCGTCTCCCGCGCGATGCGCTCCTGCGACTCCGGCTTCATGTGGTCCAGGGTCCGCATGTTGTGGGTGCGGTCGGCCAGCTTGACCAGCAGGACGCGGATGTCCTTGGCCATGGCCACCACCATCTTGCGGAAGTTCTCGGCCTGCTTCTCCTCCTGGGTGTTGGCGGCGCTGAACTGCGAGAGCTTGGTGACCCCGTCCACCAGGTCGGCGATCTCCTCGCCGAAGAGCTCCGCCACCTCCTCCTTGGTGGCCAGCGTGTCCTCGATGGTGTCGTGGAGGAGCCCCGTCACCACCGAGGCCTCGTCGAGCTTCATCTCGGCCAGGAGGCCGGCCACCTCGAGCGGGTGGACGAGGTAGGGCTCGCCCGACTTCCGCAGCTGCCCCTGGTGGACCTTGGCCGAGTAGACGTAGGCCTTCTTGATCAGGTCCAGGTCCGGATCCGGGTGGTAGGTGGAGACCCGATCGAGGATGTCGTTGAGGCGCAGCAAGGTCGGACAGCCTATCGTCCTGCGTCCAGGGCCGGCAAGCCGGCGCGCCAATCCGGGGCCCCTGCGCCGCCCGGCGCCCCGCCGCCGGCCCCTGGCCACCCCCTTCGCCGCCTCCCCGCCGCGGCCAGGCCGGGGTAGGATCCGCCGGCGGCTGGCGGGTGCGGTCAACGGTTCGTGGGAGGCAGCGGCGTGCTCAAGTGCAAGTCGTGCGGGGCCGGGCTCGACCTCACCATGAGCGCCTGTCCGGCCTGCGGCGCCGAGCTGGAGCTGGGGCGGCTCACCGGCATCCTGGGGATCGTCTGCCGCGCCTGCGACGCGTACAACGAGCCCGGGGCCCGGGTCTGCGCCGCCTGCGGCGCCGCCCTCGGCTCGGCGACCGCGGCCCCGTCCGCCGCCCCGCCGGCGCCACCCGCC
>JAJYAW010000318.1 GCA_021779335.1 Myxococcales bacterium
GACGCGGCACCGCCCGCCGGCGGCGGCGCGCCCGGCGCAGCGGGCACGGCCGGGGCCGGGGTCTGGGCCAGGTGCGACTCGACCACCGAGCGGGTCTTGGAGGAGTGGTAGGCCAAGGTGAGCGAGGTCAGCATGAAGATGCCCGCGCTCACGCTGGTGACCTTCCCGAGGAAGGTCTGCGCGCCGCGCCCGCCGAAGACGGTCTGGGAGCCGCCGCCGCCGAGGCCGGCGCCCATGCCCCCGCCCTTGCCGGCCTGGAGCAGGATCACGAGGATGAGGAAGACACAGACGAGGACGTGGACGACGGTGATGAGGGTGATCAACGGAGTGCACCTTTCACGATGGCGAGGAAGTCCTTCGCCTTGAGGCTGGCCCCGCCGACGAGCGCGCCGTCGACGTCGGGCTGGGAGAGAAGCTCTGCGGCGTTCTCGGGCTTCACGGAGCCGCCGTACTGGATGCGGACGGCGTCGGCCGCCGGCGCGCCGCCCAGCTCGCGCAGCAGGGCGCGGATGGAGGCGTGCACCTCCTGGGCCTGGGCCGTGGTGGCCGTCTTGCCGGTGCCGATGGCCCAGACCGGCTCGTAGGCCACCGTGACGGCCATCAGCACGTCGGGGGAGAGCCCGGCCAGGCCGCCGCGCACCTGGCGCGACACCACCTCGAGGGTCCGGCCCGCCTCGCGCTCGGCCAGGAGCTCGCCCACGCAGACGATGGGGCGGATCCCGGCGGCCAGCAGCGCGCCCACCTTCCTGCGCACCGTCTCGTCGGTCTCGCCGAAGAGCTGGCGCCGCTCGCTGTGGCCCACGATGCCGTGCCTCACGCCGACGTCGGCCAGCATGGGCGCGGAGACCTCGCCGGTGAAGGCGCCCTGGACCTCCCAGTGGACGTCCTGGGCCGCCAGCTCGAGGGGCGTGCCGCGGACGGCGGCTCCCACGGCGGCCAGGGCGGTGAACGTCGGCGCCACCGCCACCTGCACGCGGGCGTCGCCCGCCAGGCCGTCGGCCAGCTCCTTCACCAGGGCGGTGGCCTCGGCCACCGTCTTGTGCATCTTCCAGTTGCCGCAGATGAACTTCTGGCGCGCCATGGCGGTCACTCCTCGCAGGCCTTGACGCCGGGGAGCTCGCGCCCCTCGATGAACTCGAGCGAGGCGCCGCCGCCGGTGGAGACGTGCTTCATCTGGTCCACCAGCCCGGCCTCCTCGACCGCCGCGGCGCTGTCGCCGCCGCCCACCACCGTGACGGCCGGGCTCTTGGCCATGGCCCGGGCGATGCCGAAGGTGCCCTCCGACCAGGGCTCCTGCTCGAAGAGCCCCATGGGGCCGTTCCAGAAGACGGTGCCGGCCGAGAGGACCCGCTGCCGGTAGACGTCGAGCGTCCTCGGGCCGATGTCGAGCCCCATGAGCCCGTCGGGGATGGCGCGCTCCGCCACCACCACCCGCTGCGCCGTCTCCTTGGGCTCGGCGCCGCAGACGTGATCCACCGGCAGGAGGAGGTCGATCTTCCTCGCCTTGGCGCGGTCCAGGATCTGGCGGGCCAGCTCGAGCTTGTCCGCCTCGACCAGGCTCTTGCCGACCGGGACCTCCTGGGCCTTGAGGAAGGTGTAGGCCATGGCGCCGCCGATGCAGAGGCAGTCGGCCTTGGCGATCAGGTTGTCGAGCACCTTGATCTTGTCGGAGACCTTGGCGCCGCCGACCAGCGCCACGAACGGGCGCCTGGGGTTGCCGAGCGCCTTGCCCAGGTACTCGACCTCCTTCTGGATGAGGAACCCGGCCGCCTTCTCCTTGACGAAGCGGGCCATGCCGGCCGTCGAGGCGTGGGCCCGGTGGGCCGTGCCGAAGGCGTCGTTGACCCAGACGTCGCAGAGCGCCGCCAGCTCCTTGCAGAAGGCCTCGTCGTTCTTCTCCTCCTCGGGGTGGAAGCGCAGGTTCTCGAGGAGGAGCACCTGGCCCTCCTTGAGGTCCTTGACCAGCTTCTTCACGCCGTCGCCGACGCAGTCGTCGGCCAGGATGACGTCCTGCTCGAGGAGCGCCGAGAGGCGGGCCCCGGCCGGCTCCAGCGTGAACTTCTCCTTGTCCGAGGGGGCGCCCTTGGGGCGGCCGAGGTGGGAGGCCAGGATCACCTTGGCCTTGGCGGCCATGGCGTAGCGGATGGTCGGCAGCGCCGCGCGGATGCGGGCGTCGTCGGTGACCTTGCCCGCGCCGTCGAGCGGCACGTTGAAGTCGACGCGGATGAAGACCCGCTTGCCGGCGAGCTGCAGCGCGTCGATGATCTTGAGCGGCATGGTCCTCCCTCCCCCGGCGGGCGCGGCGGCTAGAGCAGGTACTTGGCGACGTCGACCATCCGGTTCGAGAAGCCCCACTCGTTGTCGTACCAGGCGAAGACCTTGGCGAAGGTCCCGTCGCCGATGACCGCGGTGGTGGTGGCGTCGAAGATGGAGGAGTGCGGGTTGCCGTTGTAGTCGATGGAGACGGTCGGCTCCTCCGAGTAGAGCAGCACGCCCTTGAGCGGCCCGGCGGCCGCGGCCTTGAAGGCGGCGTTGATGGCCTCCACGGTGGCCGGCTTCTCGAGCTGGACGGTCAGGTCCACCAGCGAGACGTTGGGCGTCGGGACCCGCACGGCGCAGCCGTTGAGCTTGCCCTTGAGGGCCGGGATGACCTCGGCCACCGCCTTGGCGGCGCCGGTGCTCGACGGGATCATCGACAGCGCGGCGGCGCGGGCGCGGCGCAGGTCCTTGTGCGGCAGGTCGAGCAGGTTCTGGTCGTTGGTGTAGCTGTGGATGGTGGTCATGAGCCCCTGCTTGATGCCGAAGGTCTCGAGCAGGACCTTGGCCACCGGCGTCAGGCAGTTGGTGGTGCAGGAGGCGTTGGAGATGATCTTGTGCTTGGCCTTGTCGATGGCCGTGTGGTTGATGCCGAAGGCCACCGTGATGTCCGGGTTGGTGGCGGGGGCCGAGATGAGCACCCGGGGCGCGCCGGCGGCGAGGTGGGTCTCGGCCTTCTCGCGGGCGGTGAAGAGGCCGGTGCACTCCATGACCAGGTCCACCTTGTTGGCGGCGTGGGGGAGCTCGGCCGGGTTCTTGATGGCGGTGACCTGGATCTCCTTGCCGTTCACCAGGATGCCGGTGGCGGTGGCCTTCACCTCGGCGTCGAGGACGCCGTGCACCGAGTCGTACTTGAGCAGGTGCGCCAGGGTCTTCGTGTCGGTGAGGTCGTTGATCGAGACGAACTCGAGGGAGGTCTCCTTCCGCTCGATGGCCGCCCGGAGAACGCAGCGCCCGATCCGCCCGAAACCATTGATAGCAATGCGCGCCATGCCGGTTCCTCCCGCCCCGAGGGGACTTGAAATGGGCGCCCAAACTACTTGCAGGCGGCGGGGGTGTCAACGAGGTGGAAGGGCGCGTCGCGCCAGGACAAAAAAAGAGAACGGCGCCACGTCCCGGGCGCCGTCCTCCTCTCGGTGCTGCGCGCTGCGAAGGGGCGAAGCCGTGCGCCCTAGAGGGCCGCCCGCCAGCTGCCGGAGTCCGCGGCGATGGCGGCCGGGTGCGGCGCGTCGTGCCCGGCCTTGAGGTCCTGGGTGACGAGGTCGATGAGCTCGGTCGAGAGGCTCAGGATCTGGTTGGGCGTGTAGCCGCTGCCGCGGAGCTCCTTGAAGAGCGACTTGGCGAGGATCTGGGTTCCCTTGACGTCGAGCATGGCTGGTACCATGACGTTTCTCCTCGGGGCGGTGGCCACTCCGCCGTGGCTTCGGTGCCCGAAGGAGAAAGCAAGCCCGGGGCCATGGGCCCGCCGAGACGATATCGACAACCATTCCGACGGGTTGCCTCGAGAAACCCACCGCCGGGGCATCGGCCCGGTGCGTAACCGAGTACGCGCTGCGCCCGATCTCCGGGGTTGCTGCGTAGGGGCGTTCGCGCCCCAGGAAGAGTGACGGCCCATCCGCGATGCGCTACCGCGTGCAGAACATCCCGCTCTGGCTCGACGAGGACGAGGCGATCCTGGCGCGCCGCGCCGCCGAGCGGCTCGGCGTCGGCCCGTCCAGCCTCTCCGAGGTGGTGGTGGTGCGCCGCTCCCTCGACGCCAGGAAGAAGGGCCACCCGCGCTGGCTCGTCAACCTCGAGGTCGCGCTCGACGGGCCGCTGCGCGGCGCGCCGGCCGACGTCGCCGAGGCCCCGGCGCCGACCCCGCCTCCGGCCCGCGTCCGCGCCCCCG
>JAJYAW010000319.1 GCA_021779335.1 Myxococcales bacterium
CGCCGCCGGGGCGGTCGGCGCCCGCACGAGCGCGCCGGCCTGCACGAGCGGCGAGGCCTGCCGGAGGGCCTCCAGGAGCCCCAGCCCGCTCTCCACCGCCAGCTCGGCGAAGGTCCGCTGGCCGTCGGCGGCGCGCATGAGCCGGGCGGCGTGCTCGGAGAGGCCGGTGGGCAGCTCGACGGCGCGCGCCAGCACCACCTCGCGCCCGCCCACCAGGGCGAGGAGCTGCTCCGCCTCGTCCACCTGCTTCATCCCCTCCAGCAGCAGGTCGCGGGTCCGCTCCTGCAGCTTCACCGCGTTCGACTCGTCGTGCGGCCCCTCCAGGAAGGCGAACTCGCCCTGGGTCTCCAGGAAGGCGCCCAGCAGGATCTCCTTCACCTGGTGGGCCACGCCGGCGTAGAGCTGGGCCGGCGTGAGCACCCCCTCGTCGACCATGACCTGGCCCAGCGGGCGGCCGCTCCGGACCACCCGGCCGCAGCGCTCCAGCGCCTCCCAGCTGCACAGGCCGTTGCGCCACAGCACCGGGCCGAGCCGATCGCAGGCGTCGGAGGAGGAGGCGAAGACCACCTGCCCCTCGCGGAAGTAGATGGTCCGCCGGCGCAGCCGCTCCGGCGCGGCGCCGCGGGCGGCCGAGCGCTCCGCCTCGCCCCCGAAGCTGAGCAGGAGCACGCCGCTCTTGAGCGACACGAAGACGAACTGGACCACCTCGGCCACGGTGAGCGCGGCCAGCGAGCCGGCGAAGTAGCCCTGGGCGCCGCGGCCGGCGCGCGCCGGGGCCACCAGCAGGAAGGCCCCGCGGGCGGCCACCACATCGACGGGGTCCCCCGGCGCCAGCCCGAGCGCCTCGGCGTCCCGCGGCGCCACCGCCACCTCGCCGTCGAACCCGATGGAGAGCTTCGCGCGCACGGGGAGCCTCGGGTCAGGCCGGCGCGCCGGCGGTGGCCTGCCGGACCAGCGCCGCGGCCCTGGCGGCCACCTCGGCGAGCGGCACCAGCGCGACGTCCTTCGAGCCGCGCAGCTTCCACTCCACCTGGCCCTGGGCCAGCCCCTTCTTGCCGACGGCGATGCGGACGGGGATGCCGATGAGGTCGGCGTCCTTGAACTTCACGCCGGGCCGCTCGTCGCGGTCGTCGTAGAGCACCTCCACGCCGGCCCCGGCCAGCGCCGCCACCACCTGCTCGGCCGCCTGCACGAGCTCCGGCTCCTGGCCGAGCGGCAGCACCGTTGCGTGGAAGGGGGCGATGGCGAGCGGCCAGCGGATGCCGTCCTGGTCGTGGTGGAGCTCGATGGCGGCGGCCAGGATGCGCTCCACCCCGATGCCGTAGCTCCCCATGACGATGGGGGTCTCGACGCCGTCGGCCTTGAGCACGTTGGCCCTGAGCGCGTCGGAGTACTTGGTGCCGAGCTTGAAGATGTGGCCCACCTCGAGCGCCTTGAAGACGTCGAGCGTGCCGTCGCACCTCGGGCAGCCCTCGCCGGCCTTGACGGTGCGGAGCTCGGCCACCTTCCCGTGGCCCAGCAGGTCGCGCTTCACGTCCACGCCCCTCAGGTGGAAGCCGTCCTCGTTGGCGCCGGTCACCATGTTGGTCCGGGCCGCCACGGCCGGATCGACGAAGACCGGCGCCCCGGTGAAGGCCACCGCGCCGAGCGAGCCCGGCCGCGCCCCCAGGAGCGGGAGGATCTCCTCCGGGTGGGCCGGGCGGACCTCGCTGGCGCCGGTGGCGGTCTGCAGCTTGGCCTCGTTGAGGTCGTGGTCGCCGCGCACCACCGCCAGCACCGGCCGGCCGTCGGCCAGGTAGACCAGCGTCTTGAGCTGGCGGCGGGCCCCCACGCCGTACGGCTGGCGCTGCAGCGCCTCGATGGTGACCACGCCCGGGGTGGCGAACCTCTCCGGCGCGCCCTCCCACGGCTGGTCCGGCAGCGCCTCGAGGCGGGAGGTGGCGGTCTCGGTGTTGGCGGCGTAGCGGCACTTCGGGCAGGCGGCCACCAGGTCCTCGCCGGCGTCGGTGCGGACCATGAACTCCTGCGAGCCGGAGCCGCCCATGGAGCCCGAGTGGGCCTGCACGGCCACGAAGTCGAGGCCGCAGCGGGAGAAGATCCGCTCGTAGGCGCCCCGCTGGTCGTCGTAGCTCCGGTCGAGCCCGGCCGCGTCCACGTCGAAGGAGTAGGCGTCCTTCATGGTGAACTGGCGGACCCGCAGCAGGCCGGACTTGGGGCGCGGCTCGTCGCGGAACTTGGTCTGGATCTGGTACCAGACCTGCGGCAGCTGCCGGTAGGAGCGGAGCTCGTCGCGGGCGATGGCCGTGAAGATCTCCTCGTGCGTCATGCCGAGGCAGTAGTCGCCGCCCTTGCGGTCCTTGAGCCGGAACATGTTGTCGCCCATGACGTCCCAGCGCCCCGACTCCCGCCAGATCTCGGCCGGGTGGAGGGCCGGCAGGTAGAACTCCTGCGCGCCGATGGCGTCCATCTCCTGGCGGATGATGGCCTCGATCTTGGAGAGCGAGCGCTTGGCGAGCGGCAGGTAGTCGTAGAGGCCGGCGCCGAGCTGGCGCACGAAGCCGGCCCGGACGAGCAGCCGGTGGGAGGCCACCTGGGCGTCGGTGGGGGCTTCCTTGAGGGTGGGGATGAAGGCCTTGGAGGCGCGGACGACGGGCATGGTGAGCGGGTTATACACCGGGCCCGCGGGGGCCCGAAGCGTCTCGCCGCCCCTTCCCCGCCGCCCCGCGGCGGGCTAGGAGGAGGGCGTGCAGAGCCGCACCTGGATCGCCGTCCTCTCCTGCGCCGCCCTCCTGCTGGCCGCCCTGGTGGCGTGGAGCGCCGGCCTCTTCTCCTCCCCGCCGGCGCCGCTGGTGGAGTCGCCGGAGGCGGTGGCGGCCGGCCAGGCGGTCTTCGCCTACCGCTGCACGCCGTGCCACCAGGACGTGCCGCTGGCGCGCCGGGTGGCGGGCTGGTCGGTCGAGCGGGCCTACCAGACCATCGGGCGGCTGCCGCAGGTCCCGCGGGCCAACATGCCGGCCTTCCCGGGCACGGAGGACGACCGGCGGGCGCTGGCGGCCTTCCTCGCCGCGCTGGGGGCCGGGCGGGCGCAGCAGCCCTGAGGCCCTGGCCCTACGCGTACCAGGCGGCGCGGCTGCGCGGCAGGCCGGCGGCGCGCCCGTCGGGGCGCGCCCGGGCCAGCAGGAGCTGGAAGACGCTGATGTGGCCGAGCCGGAAGGACACCTGCGTCCCGGCCAGGTAGAGGCGCCAGGCGCGGGCGCGCCGCCGCCCCACCAGGCGCTCCGCCTCGCCGAGGTCCGCCTCGAGCCGCCCCAGCCAGCGCGCCAGGGTCTCCGCGTAGTGCTCGCGGAGCGACTCGAGGTCGCGGACCTCGAACCCGGCCTGCTCGGCGGCGCGCACCACGTCGCCGACCGGCACGAGATCGTGGTCGGGGAAGACGTAGCGATCGATGAAGCCGTCGCCGCGGCGGCGCCCCGCCCAGCGCAGGAACCCCTGCCCCGGCGCCGCGTCGGCGATGGCGTGGTTGAGGAGCAGGCCCCCCGGCGCCAGGAGCGCGTGGAGCCCGGCGAAGTACCCCGGCAGCCGCTCCCGCCCGACGTGCTCCATCATGCCGATGCTGGCGATCTTGTCGAAGGGGCGCTCCGGGCGGAGCCCGCGGTAGTCGAGCGGCAGCACCGCCAGGTCCCGCCCCGGGGCCTCCTGCGCCAGCCGGTCCCTCGCCGCCGCGAGCTGCCGCTCGCTCACGGTGATGCCCACGCCGTCCACCTGGTGCCGGGCGGCGGCGTGCGCCAGCAGCGCGCCCCAGCCGCAGCCGACGTCGAGCAGCCGGTCGCCGGGCCGGAGCGCCAGCTTGCGGCACACGAGCTCGAGCTTGGCCGCCTGGGCCTCCTCCAGCGACTCCGCGCCGGTGGGGAACCAGGCGCAGGAGTAGACCATCCCCGGGCCCAGCAGGAGCCGGTAGAAGTCGTCCGAGACGTCGTAGTGGTGGCGCACCGCCTCCCGGTCGCGCGCCTCGGAGTGGCGCCGCCCGCGCACCTGGGCCGCCAGGCCGGGCTCGCGCCCCTCGTCGCGCCGGAGCAGCGCGCCGAGCGCCGCCCCGGCCAGCCCGGGCCGGAGGCGAGGCCCTTCCCACCGGGTCGCCGCCTCCAGCAGGCCGGCCACGTCGCCCTCGAGGTCGATGGCCTCGTCGAGGTAGGCCTCC
>JAJYAW010000320.1 GCA_021779335.1 Myxococcales bacterium
GCTGGCCCTCCTCGGCCGGCGCGAGGAGGCGGCGGCGGGCGCCCGGGCCCTCCTGGCGGAGGACCCCACCGTGACCGGGGTCCGCGGCCTGCTGGTGGAGCTGGCGGCGCCGCCCCCCGCCGGGCGGAAGTGATATAAACCGGTCCTCTCATGCGCATCCTCGTCGTCGGATCGGGCGGCCGCGAGCACGCCCTCGCCTGGAAGATCTCCCAGTCCCCGCTCGTCACGGCGCTGTTCGCGGCACCCGGCAACCCGGGCATCGCCAAGGTCGCCGAGCTCGTCCCGCTCAAGGCCGACGACCTGGACGGGCTGGTCGACTTCGCCAGGAGGGAGCGGCTCGACCTGGTGGTCGTCGGCCCCGAGGCGCCGCTGGTCGCCGGCCTGGTGGACCGGCTCTCCGCCGCCGGCATCCTGGCCTTCGGCCCGACCGCGGCGGCGGCCGAGATCGAGGGCTCCAAGGCCTTCGCCAAGGAGGTCATGGTGGCGGCCGGCATCCCCACGGCCGAGTTCGCCACCTTCACCGAGCTCGAGCCGGCCCTGGCCTGGGCCCGCCGGCGCGAGGGGCAGGTGGTGGTCAAGGCCGACGGCCTGGCCGCCGGCAAGGGCGTGGTGGTCTGCTCCGACATGCTGGAGGTCGAGGGGGCCCTGCAGGAGATCCTGGTGGCGCGCATCCACGGCGCGGCGGGGGCCAGGGTGCTGCTGGAGGAGAAGCTGACCGGCCCGGAGGCGAGCTGCATCTGCATCACCGACGGCAAGCGGGTCCGCATGCTGCCCCCGGCGCAGGACCACAAGCGGATCTTCGACGGGGACCGCGGCCCCAACACCGGCGGCATGGGCGCCTTCTGCCCCACGCCCAAGGTGACGCCGGACCAGCTCGCCGAGATCCAGCGCACCGTGCTCGTGCCCGCCATCCGCGAGCTGGCCCGGCGCGGCAGGATCTTCCGCGGCGCGCTCTACGCCGGCCTCATGCTCACGCCCAGGGGGCCGAGGGTGCTGGAGTTCAACGCCCGGCTGGGCGACCCGGAGACCCAGCCCATCCTGCTGCGCATCAAGGGCGATCTGGTGCCGCTCCTGGTCGGCGCCGCGAGGGGCGACCTGGGCGAGGCCATGATCGAGCTCGACAGCCGCGCCTCGGTGGGCGTGGTGCTGGCGGCCGCCGGCTACCCGGGGCAGGTCTCGACCGGCGACGACGTCGAGGGGGCCGACGCCGCCTTCGCCCCCGACATCCAGGTCTTCCACGCCGCCACCACCCGCGACGCCGAGGGACGGCTCCTCACGGCGGGTGGCCGGGTCCTCACCGTCTGCGCCCTGGGGGCCGGCCTCGACGACGCCGCGCGGCGGGCCTACGGTGCGGTGGCCCGCATCCGCTTCCGCGGGATGCAGTTCCGGAAGGACATCGGAGCCAGCCCATGAACCCCAAGGTCCTCATCCTGATGGGCTCCGAATCCGACTGGGAGGTCATGTCGGAGGCGCGCCAGGCGCTCACCGACCTGGGCATCGAGGCCGAGGTGCACGTCTCCTCGGCCCACCGCACCCCCGCCCGCACCGGCGAGCTGGCCCGCGGCGCGGCCGGGCGCGGCATCCAGGTGGTCATCTGCGGCGCCGGCTCGGCGGCCCACCTGGCCGGGGTGGTGGCGGCCGAGACCGAGCTCCCGGTGCTGGGCGTGCCGCTGGCCGCCAGCGAGCTGAAGGGGCTGGACGCCCTGCTGGCCACCGTGCAGATGCCGGCCGGAGTGCCGGTGGGGACGCTGGCCATCGGCAAGGCGGGGGCGCGCAACGCCGGCCTGCTGGCCGGTCGCATCATCGCCCGCTCGGATCCCGAGGTCGCCGAGGCGGTGCGCGCCCAGCGCGCCCGCATGGCCCGGGAGGTCGAGGCGAAGGACGCCGCGCTCCAGGCCAGGCTCGCCGGGCCCTGAGCGGCGGCACAGGCCGCATTCGACCCGTGGGCCGGCTCGACCGCTACCTGGCCAAGGAGATCCTGGCGCCCTTCTCGGCGGCGCTGCTCTTCCTCGTCCAGATCCTGCTGGTCACGCAGATCCTGGCCCGGGCCGACATCCTCTTCGGCGCCGGCGTCGCGGCCTCCGACGTGGGCGGGGTGGTCCTGGCGCTGCTGCCCCACCTCCTCGGGTACGTCATGCCGGTCTCCTTCCTGCTCGGCACCATCCTGGGCGTCGGGCGGCTGGCCGAGGACCGCGAGATCATGGCCATCGGCGCGGCGGGGCTCTCGCCGCTGCGGCTGGTCCGCGTGCCGCTCGCCCTGGGCCTGGTGCTGGCGGCGCTCGGGGTCTGGTTCTCGGTGCACGTCGAGCCGGCCGGCCTGCGCGAGGCCCAGTACCGCTTCAACGAGATCATCAAGAAGAACGTCTCCGCCAACGTGCGGCCCGGGACCTTCTTCGAGGAGATCCCGCAGCTCACCGTCTACGCCGAGCACGTGGGCCGGGCGGGCTGGGGCAACGTCCTCATCTCCGACCGCTCCGACCCGTCGGCGCCGCTGCTGGCGCTGGCGCGGCACGGCCGGCTCCTCCCGGTGGGGGTGGGGGAGGAGATGAAGCTGGTGCTGGAGGCCGGCGAGCTGCACCGCGAGGAGGCGGGGGTCGACGAGTACCTGCGCGCCTCCTTCCGCACCGCCGGCCTGACGCTGGGCCTGGGCAACACCCTCTCCGACAAGAACGTGCTCGCGGGCTCCACCAAGGCCATGACCATGGAGGAGCTGCAGGCGCTGGCCCGGCCCGCGGAGGGGCGCAGCGAGGGGGAGCGGCTGGCCGCCGAGGTGGCCCTGCAGCGCCGCATCGCCTCGCCGCTGGTGGTCATCGCCTTCGCCCTGATGGCCGTCCCCATCGCCGTCATGCGGCGCGGCGGCCGGGCGGCCGGCCTGGGCGCCGCCGTGGCGGGCGTGCTGGTCCACTACCTGCTGCTGCGCGCCGGCGAGATGCTGGGGGAGAAGGGGCTGCTCCGCCCGGCGCTGGCGCTGCAGCTCCCCACGGTGGTGCTGCTGGGGGTGGGGGTCGGCCTGTGCTGGCTCCTGGCCCGGCGCGGGCCGGGGGTGGTGCGGTGATCCTGGCGCGCCACGTGGCGGCCCGCGCGCTGCTCGCCTTCCTGGCCGCCCTGGCCGGCGTCGTGACGGTCTTCCTGGTGGTCGACTTCGTCGACAACGCCCACGTCATCGGCGGGCCGGGCTGGCTGCCCGCGGCGCTGGAGCTCTACGCCTACAAGGCGGCGGTGGTGGCGGCCCAGATGGCGCCGGCCGCCATGCTCCTCGGGGCCGCCGTGGCCACCAGCGGCCTGCGGCAGACCCGCGAGTGGACCGCCCTGCGCTCGGTGGGGCTCGGGCCCTGGCGGGTGGGCCTCCCCATGGTGGCGGTGGCCGTGCTGGTGGCCGGGTCCATGGCGGTGCTCCACGACCTGGTGGGCGTGCACGCGGCGCGGCGCGTCGAGGAGATCTCCGCCACCCGCTTCGTGCGCGGCGGCAGCAACCGGCGCTGGCTGGCCTGGCAGGAGCCGAAGCGCTGGTTCCGCGGCGCCGACGGGCGGCGCATCTACCACCTGCGCGGCTCGCTGCCCGGCGGTGGCTTCGAGAAGGTGACGGTGCTGGAGGTGACTCCCGAGTTCCGGCTGGCGCGCCGCATCGACGCCCTCCGCATGGTGCCGGCCGGAGACGGCGCCTGGCGCCTGGCCGACGTCGAGGAGCGGACCTTCGACGCCGACGGCGGCAGCACGCTGGAGCGGGCCGAGTCGCGGATCTACCGCTTCGACGAGCCGCCCGGCTCCTTCGACCTCAAGCCCGGGCGCCCCTCGCAGCTCACCTTCGGCGTGCTGGGCGAGCAGGTGGCGCTGCGCCGCAAGCTGGGGCAGCCCTCGGCCGAGTTCGAGCTGGAGCGCGCCAACCGCGCCGCCTACCCGCTCGCGGCGGTGCCGGGAGTGCTGCTGGCGGTGGCGCTGGCCCTGCGGCGCGGCCGGCGCGGCCACCTCTCCACCTCGATGCTCGAGGCGGTCGGCGTCAGCCTCCTGCTCTGGGGGGCGCAGGGGATCTGCATGGCCATGGGGCTCTCCGGCCGGCTCTCGCCGGACGTGGCCGCCTGGACCCCGGACCTCGTCTTCCTGACCGCCGGCTGGCTGGCGGTGCGGCGCGCCGGGTGAGCGCCGGCGGCGGTGCGGGCGCGCCGCTGGAGGCGCTGGTGGCGGCAGCCGCCG
>JAJYAW010000321.1 GCA_021779335.1 Myxococcales bacterium
GTCGGTGGTGCGCAGCGAGTAGTAGAGGTCGCCCTCGAACTCGCCCCAGGCGAGCGACCAGCGCACCCCCTCCAGGTAGAGGAAGCGCTCCGCCACCTCGGCCACCATGTCCGGCGCGTAGAGGGGGCCGAGCGGCAGCACGATGGCGCCGTCGTACACCTGGGCGCGCTCGATGGCGGTGTGGGACAGGGCGAAGTACTCCAGCGACAGCGGCGGGTGCTCGACGACCCCCAGCACGTCCTTGTCGGTGCGCGGGAAGAGCCACAGGTAGGCGTCCACGTCCTGCGGCGTGGTCTGGCGCCCCAGGTCGCGGGTGTCGGCCTTGATGCCGTAGAAGAGCGCGGTGGCGATGTTCTGCGGGATCTCCAGCCGGCTGGCCCGCACGTACTCCACGATGACGGTGGAGGTGGCGCCGATGGGGCCGCCCACGTCGGCGATGGCGGCCAGGTGCGAGTCGGGGCGCATGGGGTGGTGGTCGATGACCACGTCCGGGAAGTGGCGGCTCGGCAGCGAGTGGTTCCCCTGCTCGGGCTGGGTGTCCACCATGCAGATGAGGTCGTAGTCGTCGAAGTCCACCCGCGAGGTGGGGACCACCGGCAGCTTGAGGCTGCGGATGAGGGCGCGGTTCTCGGCGCGGCCGACGATGCCGCCGTAGGCCACCCTGGCCTCCACGCCGGCCAGCGCCTCGAGCAGCCAGGCCAGCGCCACGCCGGAGGCCAGCGAGTCGGGATCCGGGTTGTCGTGGGTGAGGATGAGGGCGCGGCGGTGCCCCTTGGCGAAGGCCACCAGCTTGTCGAGCTTCTCCCGCTGGGCGTCGGTGGAGCGGGCCCGCAGCGTCATGCGGTGGGTGCGCAGCGGCTGGCGGCCGCGGAGGGGCTCGGGCGAGGGGTGGGTGGCGTGGCTGGCGGCGTGGGGCACGGAGGCCTTCATGAGACGAGCGAGCGGAGCACGGCGAGGTTCTCGCGGTACCTGAGCTCGGTCTCGAGGAACGCGGGGACGGCGGCGAAGCGCGCGTCGTTGACGAGGCGCCGGAACGGGGAGCGCCCCATGGCGCCCTCGCCGATGTGCTCGTGCCGGTCGACGCGGCAGCCGAGCGGCTTCTTCGAGTCGTTGAGGTGGAAGGCCTTCACCGCGCCGAGGCCGAGCGTCCGCTCGAGGGCGTCGAAGGTGGCGGCGTAGCCCTCGTCGGTGGTCAGGTCGTAGCCGGCGGCGAAGAGGTGGCAGGTGTCGACGCAGACGGCGGCGCGGCGGCGCAGCGCCCTGGGGATGCCCTCCCGGATGGCAGCCAGCTGCTCGAAGGTGTGCCCCAGGGAGGCCCCCTGGCCGGCGGTGGTCTCGGTGAGGAGCAGCGCCTTCCCGGGCACGGCGTCGAGGGCCTGGGCCATGGCCTCGGCCACCAGCCGGAGCCCCTCGGCCTCGTCCGGGTTGGAGCCGGGGTGGAAGACCAGGGCGAAGATGCCGAGCTGCTCGCAGCGCGCCAGCTCGTCCGCCAGCCCGGCCCAGGACTTCCTGCGGATCTCGGCGTCGGGGGCGGCGGCGTTGATGAGGTAGCTCGAGTGGGCGGCCACGGGCATGGCGGTCCGTGCGGCCTCGGCCCGGAAGCGAGCCACCTCCTCGGCCTCCAGGGGCTTGGCGGCCCAGCCGCGGGCGTTGCGCGTGAAGATCTGCAGGCACTCGGCACCGTCCTCCTCGGCGCGTGCGAACGCCGTGGAGACCCCGCCTGCGATCCCTTCGTGAGCTCCGAGGAGCATGGGGGCGGACCTATACAATAGGCGGCCCCCGCGCCGCCACGATTGGTCAGGGGGTCGCCCGACGGCCCGGAAACCGTCCTGACGGCGGCAGCTTGAAAAGCGACGCGCCCCGGTGGGACCCGCCGAAGGGGTCACCGGGGCGCCTGCCGCGGCCGCGGGGGCGGAGGCTAGCGGACCAGCTTCCTGGCGCCGCCCTTCCCCGCCGCCAGGCCGGCGAAGTGCTTCTCGGCGTGGGCCAGGCCGTTCTCGATGGCGTCCAGGGTCAGCTCGCGGAGCACGGCCTCGGGCTGCCGCAGCGACTCGTAGTACCGCTGCCGGTCGGTGGCGTGGATGATGACCGGCAGGTAGCCGGCCTGGAACAGGATCATGTTGGCGAAGAGGCGCGCCACCCGGCCCGAGTTCTCGGTGAAGGGGAAGACCTGCATGAAGCCGTGGTGCAGCTTGACGGCCTGGACGATGGGGTGGGCGTTCTTGAAGTCGACCGAGTCGGTGACGTCGAAGACCTTCTGCAGCGCCGGCTGGATCCTGGCCGGCTGCGCGATCTCGTGGAAGTAGCTCCGGTGGAGCGGCATGTCCTTGCGCCACTCGGCCACGCTGCGCCCCTCGAAGCCGGCGCCCAGCGTCTCGTAGAGCTTCTTCACCATCGAGAGGTTGAGCTTCAGCTTCTTGCCCCTGGCCTCGGCGCGCACCAGGTCGATGGCGGTCTTGTGGTTCCGGATGTCGCGGAGCGCGCCCACGAAGGTGGCGTCCGCCACCGGCTGGTTCTCCAGGCCGAGCGCCAGCTCCTGGCTGGTGTAGACGACGCCCTCGAGCGCGTTCTCGTGGTACAGCCACGAGAGCTCCCACTTCTTCATGAAGTCGTCGGCCTGCTCCGGCAGGGCGCGCATGCGCTCCGCCAGGTCTTCATGGCGATCGTCGAAGTCGACGTAACGGGTCCGCATTGAAGTCTCTCCTCGGTCGGCGGTCTGCTGGGTGTCTCGCGGCTCCGCCGCCGGCAACCTTCGCAACCTGTCGATATCTGGGCGCTTTTTCAAACGTGACGCAAGGGGTCGGGAATCTAGCCGAAACGGACTCGAAAGGTCAAATGATCTGGGCGGAAGTCCCCGTCTCGGATCCCAACTCCCCGTGGTCCCGGCTTGTTCCCGCCCCGAACCCGCCCCATTGGGGTCTAGCTCGCCGGGTTTCGGTGTACGATAGGTCATCAGCGATTCTCGGCGCGGTCGCCCGCCCTCCGGCGGTGCCCCGGACCAGCATGGAGGCGAGATGAAGGCGACCGGCCTGGGGGGCTGGAAGGCCCGGGCCCTGCTCGGGGTGGCCTTCGTGCTCCTGGCGGCGGTCGGGCTCCTGGCCGCCACGGTCCGCATCAAGGTGGAGGGGCGCTGGCTCGGCCTCTACCTGCTCGAGGCGCGCGGCGGCCGGGGGCTGGAGCTCCAGGACGACCTCTACCTGGGCGACGGCTCGCGCCTCCTCATGGGCGCCTCCTTCTCGAGGCTGCGCGGCTGGCTCCGCGCCGGCGCGCCCGCCCCGGCGCCCGGCGAGGCCGCCCTCGAGCTCGACTGGGACGAGCGGGCCGGCCGCGGCGTGGTGCGCAACCGGCTCGGCGACGGCCGCGAGCTGGTGACCCTCTTCGGCCGCTACGAGGACAGCGACGGCGGCCACCCGCGCGGCCTGTTCGTGGGCGGCGCGGTGCCCGAGGTGGCCGGCGACCTGGCCCACCAGGACGAGAGCGGCATGGCGCTCCGCGAGGACGGCCACTGGGTCCACATCTGGTGCAGCGTCAACGAGGCGGCCGTCGACATGATCGAGCCGCAGCCGGTGCTGGTCTACCCGGGCTCGTTCCAGTACCTGGGCAGCCGCGTCCTGGTGCAGGACCCCCGCCGGGTGGTGCTGGAGAGCAGCCACGAGATCACGCTGCGGGGCGGCAAGCTCCGCATGGATCGCTTCGCCTACTTCACCGCTGGTGAGCCGTTCTTCAGGCTGGGCATCCGGCTCACCGGGCTGGGGCCGGGCCCGGTCGCGTACTCCTACGTCTACGGCGACGAGCCCTGGGTGGGGCGCTTCGGATCGGCGGCGGGCAACTACGGCTGGATCCCGGGCGCCTACCGCACCGTCGAGGGCCGGGTCGACCCGGTCGCCAACCGCTGGGCGGGCATCGTCGACATGAAGACCGGCCGGGCCAACTTCGTGGAGTGGCTGGGCGGCGACCAGCCGGACGACGTCTACTTCTCCAACCACCCCGGCACCTTCGCCGAGGAGTCGCAGCGGGTGCCGCTCGCCTCCAACGAGATCTTCATCGGCCTGCAGTGGCTCGAGCGGACGCTGGCGCCCGGCCAGCAGCGCAGCATGCTCCTGGTGCTGGGGGTGGCCGATTCCGACCCCGACACCGGCGTGCCGCGCCTGCCGCCCGCGGCGGCGCGGCGCTGAGCCCGCCCGCG
>JAJYAW010000016.1 GCA_021779335.1 Myxococcales bacterium
GGCACCTGCTCGGCTTCGACAACCCGTCCAAGGCGCTGCTCACCACCATCAAGGAGGCGGTCGACAACTCGCTCGACGCCTGCGAGGAGGCCGGCATCCTCCCGGAGCTCACCATCGAGGTGCGCGACCTGGGGCTGGACGCCAGGGGCGGCGGGGAGCTCACCAAGGGCGAGGGGCGCTTCGTGGTCGTGGTGGAGGACAACGGCCCGGGCATCGTCAAGGCGCAGGTCCCGAAGATCTTCGGCAAGCTCCTCTACGGCTCCAAGTTCCACCGGCTCAAGCAGTCGCGCGGCCAGCAGGGCATCGGCATCTCGGCGGCGGCCATGTACGGCCAGCTCACCACCGGCCGGCCCATCCGCGTCACCTCCCGCACCGGCAAGGGCAAGCCGGCCCACGCGTTCGAGATCCAGATCGACACGCGCAAGAACAACCCCACCGTGGTGGCCGACGAGGAGCTCGAGGCCTGGCACCAGGAGCACGGCACCCGCGTCGAGCTGGAGATCGTGGCCGACTGGCGCACCGGGCAGCGCTTCGTCAACCGCTACGTGGAGCACACCGCGCTGGCCAACCCGCACGCCACCGTCCACTACGTGCGGCCGCGGGCGGAGCGCCTCACCTTCCCGCGCGCCACCGACGAGCTGCCCAAGGAGGCGCAGGAGATCAAGCCGCACCCGCACGGCGTGGAGCTGGGCGCCCTCATGCTGATGGCCTCCGAGTCGAAGAGCCACGACGTGAAGGGCTTCCTGCAGACCGCCTTCAGCCGCGTCTCGCCGCCGGTGGCGGGCGAGATCCTCAGGAACGCGGGGCTGAAGGAGCGGCTCCGCCCGCGCGCCATCGGCGAGGACCGGGCGCTGGCGGAGCGGCTCCACAAGGGCATCCTGGCCACCCGCATCATGGCGCCGTCCACCGGCTGCCTCAGCCCCATCGGCGACGCGCTCATGCGGCGCGGCCTGGTCTCCTTCCTCTCGGTCATCGAGACCGAGGGGCCGGAGGCGGAGGACGGGCAGCTCGACCTGGACGCGGCCGCCAAGAGGCGGCCGGCGCGCGGCAGGAGGGGGAAGGCCGAGGAGGCGCCCCCGCCGGTGCCCGAGGCGCCGCCCGAGGAGGGCGTCGAGAAGATCAAGGGGCACAACTACTTCATCGCCACGGTGACCCGGCCGCCCAGGGTCTACCGGGGCAACCCCTTCCAGGTGGAGGTGGGCCTGGCCTACGGCGGCTCCTGGCCCGCCGACAAGACCATCGAGCTCTTCCGCTTCGCCAACCGCGTGCCGCTCCTCTTCCAGAAGGGCGCCTGCGGCATGACCGAGGCCATCGTCAAGACCGACTGGCGCAACTACCTGCTCAGCCAGCCCAAGGGCTCGCTGCCGGTGGGCCCCATGGCGCTGCTGGTGCACATCGCCTCGGTGTGGGTGCCCTTCACGTCCGAGGCCAAGGAGGCGCTGGCCCACTACCCGGAGATCGTCCGGGAGATCCAGCTGGCCGCGCAGGAGTGCGGCCGGAAGCTGGCCACCTTCATCCGCAAGAAGCAGCACGCCGACTACCAGGCGCAGCGCCGCTCCATCTTCGAGCTCTACATCGAGGAGGTGGCCGACGCCATCCACAAGATCACCGGCAAGAGCCGCGACGGCATCAAGCGCGACTTCCTCCGGGTGGCCGAGCAGGTCACCGAGGCCGACCTGGCCGCCGAGGACGCCAAGCTGGAGGCGGCCAGCAAGGAACTCACCAGGCGGCCGCGGCGCCGTGACGAGGAGGCAGAGTAGCCATGGCGCGCATGGACGCGGTGTCGAAGAGGACCGTCGGGAAGATCGAGAAGCTGGCCGAGGCCGTGCTGGCCTCGGTCAAGGGGCGCAAGAACCCCTTCGTCGAGATCCCCATCCGCTCGCTGGCCAACGTCCACTTCGACGCCAGGAAGGGGCTGGTCCAGCTCGGCAAGCAGAAGCAGAAGCGCTACTTCTTCAACGTGGCGATGGCCAAGAAGTTCATGCAGACCTTCCTCGTCTCCGACGCCTGCAAGGAGCTGGTGGAGAGCGGCAAGACCACCAGCATCCGCGACCTCTACTACATCACCAAGCACAGCATCGGCGAGACCAGGCAGAACACCTTCGAGGAGCAGGACGAGTCGGATCCCATCATCGAGGACCTGGAGGTGGCGCTCGACTCGCTGCGCGAGGAGCTGCACCTCTTCGCCTCGCGCAAGGGCTCGATGGTCGGCCCGGTCACCATCCGCGACTCGGGCGACACCATCGACCTGCGGCGCATGGGCTCGGGCGGCTGGGCCGTCCCCTCCATCGTGGAGGAGAACGTCGTCCAGATCGGCAAGCACGAGGCCAGGTACATCCTCCTCATCGAGAAGGACGCCGTCTGGAGCCGCTTCAACGAGGACAAGTTCTGGAAGCGGGAGAAGTGCATCATCATCCAGGGCGGGGGCCAGCCCCCGCGCGGCGTGCGCCGCATGGTGCAGCGGCTCCACTCGGAGCTGAAGCTGCCGGTCTACGTGCTCGTCGACAACGATCCCTGGGGCTTCTACATCTACTCGGTGATGAAGCAAGGCTCCATCAACCTGGCCTACGAGTCGATGCGCATGGCGGTGCCGTCCGCCCGCTTCGTGGGGCTCTCGAGCTTCGACAAGGACAGGTACGAGCTGCCCATGAACGTGGCCATCAAGATGGACGACGGCGACGTGGCCCGGGCCAGGCAGATGCTGGCCTACCCCTGGTTCACCGGGAAGCAGTGGCAGCGGGAGATCCAGGAGATGATCCGCTCCGGCGTGAAGTTCGAGCTGGAGGCCCTCTCGCGGCGCGGCATCAGCTTCATCACCGAGGAGTACCTGCCGAAGAAGCTCAAGGATCGGGACTGGCTGGAGTAGACTCCCGCCCCTTTCCCACCACCCAGGAGGAGCACCATGGCCGCACTGAAGAGCAACCGCACCAAGCGCAAGGCGTCGAACCGCAGCAAGGTGAAGCGCATCCAGGTGAAGCGCAAGCGCAGCCTGTCGATCAAGCGCAAGCGCCGGGCCAAGAAGTCGGTATAGCTGGCGCTTCAGCGCCAGCCATTCACGCCGGCAGGATCACGTCCGGCGGATCGCGCAGCACCGCTCGCCGATCGACACCCCGGCAGCAGGACGGCCGCACCCTCTCACGGGGCGCGGCCGTTTCTCTTCTTGGGTCTGCGGCGGGTGGCCGGAGGCGGGCGTGCCCGTGCCCGACGCCGGGCGGGAACCGTCACCGTGAATGGGCGGCGCTGAAGCGCCGCCTACTCCTCGTGCTCCACGCCGGCGCCGGCGGCGTAGTGGAGCTCCAGGCAGAGGGCGCAGTAGCCGAAGCGCACGTCGGCGGGCGGCTCGGCCACCAGGCCGGGCACCAGGTCCCACTCCGCCGGGTCCTCGGGGCGGCGCACGCGGCGGCAGCAGCTGCACTGCTCCACGCCGCCGTCCTTGCCGCGCCAGCGGGCCTCCTCGCCCGCCGCCAAGGGGTAGACCTCGGCGAGCGGCAGCTCCCGGACCACGCGGTGGATGACCGCGACGCCGGTCAGGACGTCGCCGGGGCCGACCACCGGCTCGAGGTGGGTGGCCACCAGCCGGGCGGTGTCCGGTCCGTTGGCCTCGTTGAGCTGGACCACGCCGCCGCCGGCGGCCGGGCCGAGCCGGCGCACCGCGCGCTCGAAGAGGAGCCGGTGGAGCCGCCGCGGGGCCTCGCCGGAGATGTGGTCGAACCAGCGGGTGCCGACGAGCGAGCTCGACGCCACCCGCTCCCCGCCGCCGTTGTCGCGGGCGAAGCGGTCCCAGGCCTCGTTGACGAAGAGGATGGTCGCCTCGCGGTCGAGGAGGAGGGCCGGGTCGCGGGCGTGGGCGAGCAGCCGGACTTCCTCGGCGAACTGGATGGGGCGCTGGAGCGGACGAGCGGCCATGCCCCAGGTGATGCAGCGGCGATGCCAGGCGTCGTGGGCACTGAATCCAGGTGGTTACGGGCGGGGTGCCGGCCACCCTAGGTCGGCAGCCGGGGCCGGGCCCCCTGTTCGCGGGTGGGCGCGCCTACAGCGCCCGGCGCCGGCGCAGCGTGCGCCCGGGCTCGCCGAAGTAGGGGGCGCAGCGCGCCAGGAAGCCGAGGAGCGGTGCCCGCTCCCCCGCGGTGAGCCGCCCGGCGAAGAGCCGCGGCAGCCGCTCCTTCACCAGGTCGGCGCTCTCCGCGTAGCCGTCCGGCGTGAGCGACCCCTCCAGGAGCCGGTGGCGCAGCAGGAGGAGGAACGTCTGCACCACGTCGGTCATGCAGTAGGCGGCGATCCGGTCGAGCGCCCCGGCCGCGTACAGGGCGCCGACGTCCTCGCCGGCCACGTCCTCCTTGCCCGGTAGCCCGACCAGCTTGGCGTAGAGGTCGAGCGGGGCGGCGCCGGACGCGCCGGGCGCGGCGAGCAGCTCCTTCACGTCGAGGTGCCCGGCCGCCCCGGCCCGGCGGGCGCCGGCGAACCAGCGGGGCGCGGGCACGCCCAGCTTGAGCGAGCGGAGCTCCAGCACCGGCAGGTCGAAGCCGCGGCCGTGGAAGGTGACCACCGTGGCGCCGTCGAGCCGATCCCAGAGGCGGCCCAGGAAGGCGGCCTCGTCCCCCTTCCGATCGGTCCAGGCCTCCAGGTCGGAGACGGCCAGGAGCCCGCCCTCCTCCACCGCCTCGAGGAGGCAGGCCGCCACGGGCCGGTGGTAGGGCAGGGGGAGGAAGTCGCTGCGGCCGCCGGTGCGGGCGCGCCGGTCCGCCACCACCCGCTGCAGCTGCTCGGCGTAGGGGCGGCCCGACCCGCCGTCCACGGCGGCGACCAGCCCCTCGTCGGGAACGGTCTCGAGGTCGAGGGTCACGAAGCGGCGCACGGGAGGCAGTGTGGCAGGGGGCTCTGACAGCCGATCCCGGCGCTCCAGGGCGAACCCAGCGGGGCCCCCCGGGCTCCAACGCGAAGGGCTACCATGGCCCCTCCCCCATGAGCGACACCCCCGAGACCGAGTCCCTCCGCCAGGCCGTGGCCGCCCGCTACGGCGGGCTCGCCGCTCGCCCCGAGGCCAACCTCTCCTGCGGCGGCGCCCTCGACCTCGCGTCCCCCGGGCCGGGCGACGTGGTGGTGGACCTGGGCTGCGGGCGCGGCAAGGACGTGCTCCGCGCCGCGGCGCTGGTCGGGCCGGCCGGCCAGGCCATCGGCGTGGACGCCAGCGAGGAGATGCTGGCCCGGGCCCGCGCGGCGCTGCCCGCCGGCACCACCAACGCCCGCTTCCTCCGCGGAGATCTCGCGGCGCTCCCCCTGCCGCCGGCCTGCGCCTCGCTGGTGACGTCCAACTGCGCCATCAACCACGCCCCCGACAAGGCGGCCGTCTACCGCGAGATCCACCGGGTGCTCCGGGCGGGCGGCCGCGTCGTGGTGTCCGACGTGGTCTCGGAGGAGGCGCTGCCCGAGTCGGTCCGCCTCGACCCGGCGGCCTGGGCCGCCTGCTACGGGGGCGCCATCCCGGAGGCCGACTACCTGGCCGCCATCCGGGCCGCCGGCTTCCGGGACGTCGAGGTGCTGCGGCGCACCGCCCCCTACGAGAAGGGGGGCGTCCGGGTCCTGAGCCTCACCGTGAAGGGGATCCGGCCCTGACGCCGGGGCCGAGGCCGGCGGGCGCGGCGCGGCCCGGCGGTCCCCGGCCCGCGCCCCGGGGCGACGTCAGCCGCCCGCGCCCGCCGCGGCCCGCTCGGTCCACCCGCCGCCGAGCGCCTGGTACAGGTCGATGAGGTTGGTGAGGCGGTCCAGGCGGCTCTGGATGAGCTGCTGGCGCGCCGCGAAGAGATCCCGCTGGGCGGTGAGCAGCGTCAGGTAGCTGTCCACGCCGCTGCGGTAGCGGAGCTCGGAGAGCTGGAGCCGCCGCTCCTCGGCCGCGACCCGCGCCACCTGGGCGGCGAGCTGCCCCTCGATGGAGGTGCGGCTCACCAGCGCGTCCGCCACCTCGCGGAACGCCCCCTCGACGGCGCGCTCGTAGCCCACCACCGCCGCCGACTTTCGGACCTCGGCGACGTCGAGCCCGGCGCGGAGGGCGCCGCCGGCGAAGATGGGGAGGTTGAGGCGCGGCGTGAAGCTCCAGGCCGCGGAGCCGGCCCCGAAGAGGCCGCCGAGCTCGGCGCTCGAGGTCCCGGCGAAGGCGGTCAGCGTGATGCTCGGGAAGAAGGCGGCGCGGGCCGCCCCGATGCTGGCGTTGGCGGCCCGCAGGGCGTGCTCGGCGGCCCGCACGTCGGGCCGGCGCACCAGCACCTCCGAGGGGATGCCCGCGGGCAGGTCGCCCATGACCGGCTCCCCGTCGAGCGGCCGGGGGGGCGGGAGGTCCGCCGGGGCCGGCCCTCCCAGCAGGAGCCGCAGCGCGTTGGCGGACCGCGCCTGCTGCTGCCCGGTCGCGGCCAGGTTGAAGCGCGCCGTCTCCACCTGCGCCTCGGCGGTGCGGAGGTCCAGCTCGGACACCCGGCCGGCCTGGACGAGCCGGCGGGTGAGCTGGAGCGAGGCCTCCAGCGCCGCCAGGGTCTCCCTGGCCAGCTGGGCCTGCGCCTCCAGGGCGCGGCCGGTCAGGTCCTGGCGGGCCACCGCCGCCACCAGCGAGAGCTGGGCGCCCCGCCGGGCCTCCTCGGTGGCGAGGTACTGCTCCAGCGCGGCGTCGGAGAGGTTGCGCACCCGGCCGAAGAAGTCGAGCTCGAAGGGCGCCAGGCCGGCCCCCACGGACCAGACGTCGCCGGTGACCGGCCGCCCGGACGAGTTGAGGTCGGCGGGCGTGCGCTGGCGGGTGACGCCGGCGCTGCCGCTCACCTGCGGAAGCCGCTGGGCCCGCTGGATGCCGTACTGGGCCCGCGCCAGCTCCACGCCGAGCGCGGCGAGGCGCAGGTCGCGGTTCCGCTCCAGCGCCAGCGCCAGCAGCGCCTGGAGGCGCTGGTCGGGGAAGACGTCTCGCCAGCCCAGGTCGCCGGCCGAGGCGCCGCCGGGCGGGGTGGCCGCGGCGCGGTCGGGCCGGGCCGCCGCGCCGGACGGGAAGGCCGGGTCCACCGGCAGCTCGGGCCGCTGGTAGCGCGGGGCCAGGGAGCAGGCGGACAGGGCCAGGACGAGGAGGGCGGGCAGCTCACGCATGGGGCACCCCCCGGGCCGCGGCCTGGCGGGCCTGCTCCAGGGCCGCCTCCTCGGCGCGGGCGTCGGCGTCCGGATCGTTGGGCTCGTGCCGCCCCTCCGGCGGCCGGACGCGCCCCGCCACCAGCACGAAGAAGAGGGGCACGAAGAGGATGGCCAGGATGGTGGCCGAGGTCATGCCGCCGATGACCGCGGTGCCGATGGCGATCTGGCCGCCGGCGCCGGCCCCGTGGGCCAGCGCCAGCGGCAGTACGCCCAGGATGAAGGCCAGCGAGGTCATCAGGATGGGGCGCAGCCGCAGGCGCGCCGCCTCGAGGGCGGCCTCCACCACGGTGCGGCCCCGCTCGTGCAGCTCCTTGGCGAACTCCACGATGAGGATGGCGTTCTTGGCCGACAGCCCCACGGTGGTGAGGAGGCCCACCTGGAAGAAGACGTCGTTGGTGAGCCCGCGGGCCAGCATCGCCACCACCGCGCCCAGCACGCCGAGCGGCACCACCAGCATGACCGAGGCCGGGATGGACCAGCTCTCGTAGAGGGCCGCCAGGCAGAGGAAGACCACCAGCAGCGAGATGGCGTAGAGGGGCCCCTCGCCGGCGCCGGAGAGCCGCTCCTCGTAGGAGAGGCCGGACCACTCGAAGCCGATGCCGGCCGGCAGCCTGGCCACGCTCGCCTCCATGGCGGCCATGGCCTCGCCGGAGCTCCGGCCCGGCGCCGGCTCGCCCTGGATGGCCACCGACGGGATGCCGTTGAAGCGCTCCAGCTTGGGCGAGGCGTAGGACCAGTGGCTGGTGGCGATGGCCGAGAACGGCACCATCTCGCCGGCCTTGTTGCGGACGTACCAGCGGTCCAGGTCCTCCGGGTTCATGCGGTAGGGCGCGTCGGCCTGCATGTAGACGCGCTTGGCGCGCCCCTTGTCCATGAAGTCGTTGACGTAGGCGACGCCCCAGGTCGAGGCCAGCGTCTGGTTCACGTCGGCCAGCGAGACGCCCTGCGCCACCGCCTTCTGCTGGTCCACGTCCACGTTGAACTCGGGCGTGTCCTCCAGGCCGGAGGGGCGCACCTTGGTGAGGCGCGGGTCCTTGCGGGCCAGGTCGAGGAGCTGGTTGCGCGCGGCCAGCAGCGCCGCGTGGCCCAGGCCGCCGCGGTCCTCCAGCTGCAGCTCGAAGCCGCTGGCGCTGCCCAGCTCGGTGACGGCCGGCGGCGTGAAGACGAAGAGGTTGGCCTCCTTGAGCCCGGCGAACGCCCTCTGCACCCGCGCCGCCACCACGTCGGCGCGCAGCCTCGGCGAGCGCCGCTCGTCCCAGGGGCGCAGGCGCACGAAGGCCACGCCGGCGTTCTGGCCGCGCGAGCCGAAGTTGAAGCCGGCGATCGACATGACCGACTCGATGGCGTCCTTCTCCTGGGCGAGCAGGTGGTCGGAGATCCTGGCCAGCACCTTCTTGGTCTGCTCCATGGTGCTGCCGGGGGGGAGGATGAGCTGGGCGTACATGAGCCCCTGGTCCTCCTGCGGCAGGAACCCGGTGGGCAGGCGCGTGAAGAGGCCGGCCAGCAGGGCCACCAGCACGGCGTACCCGATCATCCCGCGCACCCGCCGCCGCACCAGGAACTCCACCACCTTCTGGTACCGGCCGGCGCCGCGGTCGTAGCTGCGGTTGAACCAGCCGAAGAAGCCTCCCTTGGCCAGCCCGTGCCCCTTCTCCACCGGCTTCAGGATGGTGGCGCAGAGGGCCGGGGTGAGCGTGAGGGCCACCAGCACCGAGAGCGCCATCGACGACACGATGGTGATGGAGAACTGGCGGTAGATGACGCCCACCGAGCCGCCGAAGAAGGCCATGGGGACGAACACCGCCGCCAGGACGAGCGCGATGCCCACCAGGGCCCCGGTGATCTGCTGCATCGACTTGCGGGTGGCCGACTTGGGCGGCAGCCCCTCCTGGCTCATGACCCGCTCCACGTTCTCCACCACGACGATGGCGTCGTCGACCAGCAGGCCGATGGCCAGCACCAGGCCGAACATGGTGAGCGTGTTGATGCTGTAGCCGAAGGCGGCCAGCACGCCGAACGTGCCGAGCAGCACCACCGGCACGGCGATGGTGGGGATGAGGGTGGCCCGGAAGTTCTGCAGGAAGAGGAACATCACCAGGAACACCAGCGCCACCGCCTCGAGGAGCGTCTTCACGACCTCCTCGATGGAGAGCCGCACGAAGGGCGTGGTGTCCACCGGGTAGGTCGCCTTGAGCCCGGGCGGGAAGAACCGGGCCAGCTCGGCCATCCGCTCCTTCACGGCGCCGGCGGTCCGCAGGGCGTTGGCGCCCGCCGCCAGCCGCACCCCGATGCCGGAGGAGGGGCGGCCGTTGATGTAGGTCTCGATCTCCGACGTCTCGCCGGCCAGCTCCACCCGCGCCACGTCGCCGAGGCGGACCCGGGCGCCGTCCGGGCTGACCCGGAGCAGGATGGCGCGGAACTGCTCCGGGGTCTGGAGCCGGGTCTGCGCCGTGATGGTGGCGGTGAGCCGCTGCCCGTCCACCGCCGGCAGCCCGCCGAGCTGCCCGGCCGAGACCTGGGCGTTCTGGGCCTGGACCGCGCTGGAGACGTCGAGGGGCGTGAGCCGGTACTTGTCGAGCCGGGAGGGATCGAGCCAGATCCGCATGGCGTACTGGGAGCCGAAGGTGTTCACCTCGCCCACGCCGGAGACGCGGCTGATCTGGTCCTGCAGCGAGGTGAAGGCGTAGTCGGAGATGTCGTTGCGGCTCATCGAGCCGTCCTCGGAGACCAGGCCGATGATGAGCAGGTAGTTGGAGACCGACTTGGCCACCCGGACGCCCTGGCGCTGCACCTCCTGCGGGAGCTGCGGCACGGCCAGCTGCAGCTTGTTCTGCACCTGCACCTGGGCGATGTCGGGGTTGGTGCCGGCGTCGAAGGTGAGGGTCACCTGGGCGTTGCCCGAGGAGTCGGACTGCGACGCCATGTAGCGCAGGTTGTCGAGCCCGTTCATGCGCTGCTCGATGACCTGGGTGACGGTGTCCTCCAGGGTCTTGGCCGAGGCGCCCGGGTAGGAGGCGTAGACGCTGATGGTGGGCGGCGCGATGGCCGGGTACTGCGAGACCGGCAGGCCGAAGATGGAGAGGGCGCCGGCCAGCATCACGAGGATGCCGATGACCCACGCGAAGATCGGTCGGTCGATGAAGAACTGGGCCACGGGAGCTCCTGGAGCGTGCGGAGGGCTGGGGCGGGCGGCGGGGCCGGGCTACGGCTGCTTCGCGCCGGCGGCCGGCACCGGCTTGACCAGGGACCCGGGCCGGACCTTCTGCAGCCCGTCCACGATGACCTGCTCTCCCGCCTTGATGCCGTCGGTGACCAGCCAGGCGTCGCCCACCACCCGGTCGGTCGCCAGCAGGCGCCGCTCGACCTTCTGGTCGGCGCCCACCACCAGCGCCACGGCGGTGCCCTTCGGGTCGCGGGTCACGCCCACCTGCGGCACCAGCAGCGCGTCCGGCTTGATCCCCTCCTCGATGCGCGCGCGCACGAACATGCCCGGCAGGAGCTCGCCCCTCGGGTTGGGGAAGAGGGCGCGGAGCAGCACCGAGCCGGTGCCCGGGTCGACGCTCACGTCGGTGAACTGGAGCGCGCCGACCTCGGGGAACTCGCGGCCGTCGTCGGTGACGAGCCGCACCTTGGCCTGCCCCTGGCCGGCCCCCTGGAGCCGGCCGCTCTCCAGCTCGCGCCGGAGCCGCAGCACCTCGGTGCTCGACTGCGGCACGTCCACGTAGACCCGGTCGAGCTGCTGCACCGTCGCCAGCAGGGTGGCCTGGGCGGCCTGCACGAAGGCGCCCTCGGTGACGGCCGAGCGGCCGATCCGGCCGGAGACGGGCGCGGTCACCGCCGTGTAGCCGACGTTGATGCGGGCCACCTGCTCGGCGGCACGCGCCGCGGCGATGTCCGCCTGGGCCGTCTTCAGGCCCGCCACGGCCGCGTCGTACTCCTGCTGGCTCACGGCGTTGTCCTTGACCAGGTCGGCGTAGCGCTGGGCCTGCAGCCTGGCGTTGGCCTCGGTGGCCTCGGCGCGGGCCAGGGTGGCCCGGGCGCCCTCCAGCGCGGCCTGGTAGGGGGCCGGATCGATGAGGAAGAGCGGCTGCCCCTCCTTCACGTCGCTCCCCTCCACGAAGAGCCGCTTGAGCACGATGCCGTTCACCCTGGCGCGGACCTCGGCCACCCGGAAGGCCGAGGTCCGGCCGGGAAGCTCGCGGGTGAGGGTGACCGAGGTCGGCCGGATGGTGACCACGCCGACCTCCACCGGACCGGCCGGGGGAGGGGCGCCGGGCTTGCCGCCGCAGGCCGAGGCGAGGGCGGCGGCCAGGAAGAGCGGCGCGGCGGCGAGGCGGAGCGGGGCGCCGCCGCCGCGGGCTGCGGCGGCCTTGGGGCAAGAGCGGGTCATCATGGAGTACGCGCGGACCTGGAGGGGGAGGTAGGGGGCTGAAGGGAAGGCACCATCTCATAAGGAGGCACGGGACGCCCGCACGTGATGCGACCTCCCCCGGAGGTGGGGCATCCACCCCCACCCGCCCGCCGGTGTAGGTGGAGTGCGCCTATTCACCGCTGCGCTTTGGTCCGAAAATACCTCCGGGGAGTCACAGCGCCGCGCGGGGCCGGTCCATCTCGGGATGGCGCCGGCCTCCGCGGGCGGAGCCGGGACGGGGACATGCAGGAGCCACGCTTCATCGAGCACGGCGGCAAGCGGATCCTCTACCTGGACCTGGCGCGGGCCAGCCCCAGGCAGAAGGCCGAGGGTATGCGCGCCGCCGCCGGCCTCATCGCCGCGCAGCCCCCGGGCTCGGTGCTGCTCCTCCTCGACGTGACCGGCGCCGGCCTGAGCGAGGAGGTGGAGCGGGCGGTCCAGGAGTTCGGCGAGCGGACCGCGGCCCACGTCCGCGCCCGCGCCCTGGTGGGCGCCAGCGGCCTGAAGAAGCTGCTCTACGCCCGCCTGCAGGCCGCCCGCGGCGGCCAGGCCGTCTTCGACGACCTGGGGCTGGCCCGGGAGTGGCTGGCCAGGCAGTAGCCGCGCGCGCCCTGGACGCCGGCGTCACCGGTCGGGCCGGTGGCCCTCGGGGAGCAGGTCGTGGCTCGAATCGGTGCTCGCCGAGCGGACCTTCCAGGCGCCGCCCTCCCGGGCCAGGTGGTAGGAGAGCACCATGTCCGCCCGGTGGACCTCCCCGGCCGGCCGGGTCGGATCGAGCGGACGATCGTGGTAGCGCCAGCGCTCCGCGGTGGTGACCGTGGCCTCGGTCCCGCGCACCTCGACCCGGGTGGCCTCGAAGGACTCGAGCGCGCTCTCCAGGACCACGCCGCTGTCCCTCTTGAGCTCGAGGAGGACGGTGACGCGCCGCACCTCGTCCGGACCGGCGAACCTGGAGAGCGGCCCCGCGTCGCCCGTGCGGTACGCGGTCACCAGCGCGGCGTCGTAGGCCCGCACCGCCTCCACGACCTCCGCCCTCCCGGGCGTGCAGGCCGCGCCGGCCAGCCAGGCGCAGGCCAGCGCCAGCCGCCGCCAGGGCGCGCCGCCGCTCACGAGCCCACCATGTAGGAGTTGTGGATGGTGGGCACCATGACCGCCACCACGTAGAGGGTCACCAGGGCGAAGGCCAGGGCCACCAGCGTGAGCCACGCCATGCGGGCCCCCTCCCAGCGGTGGAGCACGCGGAAGTGGAGGATGACGCCGAAGGCGATCCAGGTCACCAGCGAGGTGGTCTCGATGGGATCCCAGCCCCAGTAGCGGCCCCACGACTGGTTGGCCCAGAGGGCGCCCGCCGCGATCATCACGCCGAGGAAGAGGAAGGCGCTCAGCAGGAACTGGTGGGCGTAGAGGTCGAGCCGGGCCTGCGAGGGGAGGGAGGGCAGCGCGCCGGGGCGCCGCCGCCGCCACAGGAAGGCCCCGGCGGTGCAGGCCGCCAGCAGGATGGAGACGCCGAAGAGCTTGGCGAAGCCGATGTGCAGGACCAGCCACCAGGACTTGAAGATGATGGGCACCTCCTTCTTGAGCCCGAAGGTGCTCACCGAGAAGCCCATGAGGAGGAAGGCCACCGGCAGCACCAGCACGCCGAGCGAGCGGACGTTGGCGGAGCGGAGGGCGAGGAGCCCCCAGGCGGCGACGAGGAGGAAGGCCTGGAAGGAGAGCACCTCGTAGCGGGTGTTGTAGGGCCCGTGGCCCACCTCGGCCCAGCGCAGGCCGATGACGGCGGCGTGGGGGGCGAGGCCGGCCAGGGCGACGAGGTGGGCCGCGCGGCGCCAGGCGGGCTGCTCGAAGGCGAGCCCGAGGAAGAAGCCGGCCGTGGCCAGCGCGTAGGCGGTCACCGCGGCCCAGAAGAGGAGGCTCTGCATGGGGGTGAGTCTAGCCCGGAGGGCCGGCCGGCGCCGAGCCGGCGGTCAGGGCGCGCCAGTCCCCCTCCAGCACGGCGGCGCCGCGCAGGACGTGGACGGCGGCCTGGCCCGCCTCGCCCCCGGCCGGGAGCACCGCCACGCCGGCCGGGAAGACGAGGAGCGCGCAGCCGAGGAGGATGATCGCGAAGCCGGCCAGGACCGCCGGGAGGCCCGGCGAGCGGTCGTAGGTGAAGCTGCCCCAGCGCCGCACGCCGGTGGTGCGCGTGGGCGGGCCGCCGAAGTCGAACGGGGCGCCGCTGGTGAGGAAGGTCGTCTCGCCCCCGCGCTCCAGGCGCACCAGGAGCTGGCCCGGGCCGCGCGGGTCGTCGAGCGCCCGCTCGGTGGTGACGACGAAGCGCGCCGCCCGCCCGCCCTGGTCCCGCACCTCGGCGCTGGCCTCGTGCGCCGTCCGCTTCTGCAGCGCCACGGCGCGCGTGCCCATCCCGGCGATCTCCAGCGTCAGCGAGAGGCCGGTCCGGATGGCCTGGTGGATGACCACGCCGTCCACGTCCACGCCGCTGGCCCGGTCGATCGTCGCGCGCCGCTCCCGGCCGCCCTCGCCGGTCAGGCGCAGCTGGCTCAGCCGATCCGGCGCGTAGCCGGCCTGCTTCCGCTCCGGGTCGAACCGCTCGAGCAGCACCGAGAGGTCCGGCGGCTGGGCCGGCGCCAGCGGGCCGCGCTCCACCTGGAAGACCGCGCCCGGGTCGCGCAGCGAGCGGACCTCCCCCTCGGTGAGGACGAAGGTGCCGCCGTCGTGGAGGACCTGCTGGAGCAGGACGCCGGCGATGAGGACGAGCAGGCCGACGTGGAGCACCCACCCGCCCCAGAGGGCCAGGCCGTGGCGCCGCAGCACCGGGCCCGCGCCGGCGAAGCCCTGGTCCTCGAGGAAGCGCCGCAGGGCGGCTCCGTCGCCCTCGAGGCGGAGCGCGGTCCCGGGGAGCTCGCCGCGGCGGACCGCGGCGATGCGGCCGCGGCGGCCCCAGGTGCAGGCGAAGGTGGAGGCGAAGAGGGCGGCCACCCCGGCCAGGAACCAGGGGGACGAGAACGGGTGATCGAGCCGGAGCGCCACCGCCCAGGCCGGCGCGGGCGGCCCGCCGTCCTGGACCCAGGGCGCCCAGGCCCCGAGCGCGCCGAAGGCGGCCAGGGAGATGAGGATGGCCCGCGCGAGGGCGGCCGAGCGGAGGGTCCTCCAGAGCACGGGCAGGGGCGGAGACCCCGGCCGCGCGGAGGCGGCCGGGGTGGCGCCGGTCAGTGGCCGTTGGAGACGCTGTCGCAGCCGCAGTTGCCGTTGCCCCAGGTCCCGGTGGCGCTCGGGTAGGACCCGATGCCGAGCCGGACGCCGACGGCGTACGGGGCCGAGTCGGTGACGGCGGTGCCGCCGGCGCCGCCCGGCAGGGAGACCAGCATGCCGACGTGGCCGGAGCCGTGGGGGATGAGGACGTGGCAGCCGGTGCAGGCGATGGAGTGGTCGCCGCTGCGCGAGTGGGCGGGGAAGCGGGACTTGGTGGCGTCGTTCGCGTGGCAGTTGAGGCAGAAGGTCCCCGCCGGCATCCAGGCGTTGTTGCCGAGGGAGGCGACGCTGCTCGACCAGGTGGTGTTGGGCCCCTTCAAGATGAACTTGGCGGTGGAGCCGTGCGGGCCGTTCGGGTCGGTCGTGGAGTTCGACTCGTGGCAGTCGGTGCAGGTCATCAGGCTGGTCTTGGTCCAGGGGGCGATGACGTTGCCGGTGTTCCCGACGGTGCCGGAGTTGGAGGCCAGCACCGGGTGGAAGCTCGGGTTGGCGGGGTTGAACTCGCGGGCCTGGTCGGTCTCGGTGAAGCCGCCCGAGGGGGAGGTGGGCAGCGCGCCGTAGTAGGCCGAGTGGCACTTGAAGCAGAGGGTGGCCTCGAGGTCGGTGCCGGCCGCCAGGCTGGTGACCTTGGTGAAGTTGGCCGTGGTGGGGGCGGCGAAGGCCGCCAGCGTCCCGCCGAACTTGACGCCCCAGGCCCCCTGGAGCGGCGGGCCGGCCAGGTTGGTCCCCTGGGCGTGGGTGCCCGACTTGGCCTCGTGGGGGTCGTGGCAGTCCATGCAGCTGGAGTGGCGGGCCTTGCCGCCCAGCGCGTTGCCGAAGGCGGCGCCGGCGAGCTCGGCGGCCGTGTCGTGGACCGCGTCGGCGTTGGCGGGGTGGACCGACCCGGTGGTCTTGGCGATCTGGGTCTGGATGTCCTTGTTGGACCGGTTGCCCTGCGCCCCGGCGGCCGGCGAGGCGGTCGAGCCGTGGCAGTTGTAGCAGACGAACCCGGCGGCGGTGCCGGCGGGGTTGAGCTTGCCGGAGAGGAGCGCCGCGTTGTCGCCGAAGTGGACGGCGGCGGTGGCGGAGCCGGTGGCGCCGACGGTGGGGGTGGTGCCCTCCACGGCCGAGGCGTGGCACTTGGTGCAGTTGCGCTGGAAGGCGCCGCCGTCGTGCAGCGTGTACTGCCAGGTCACGGCCGGCGTGGCGGTGGCGGTGAAGTCGTGGGCCGAGGCGCCGAAGGTGGCGGCGCTCACCGTGAGGCCGCCGGTGGCGATGGGCGTGGCGTGGCAGGTGGCGCACATCCCCACGTTGTTGGTGGCGTCGAAGTCCGTCCGGGCGCGGTTCACCGTGCCGGTGCCGCCGGTGATGACCCGCGTGGCCGCCCCGTCGCCGCGGGTCGTGGCCGTGCCCGGGTTGGCGTACAGGTTGGCCTCGTGGGTCGCCGAGAGCGGGCTGGTGGTGTCGTGCGGGTGGTCGCCGTGGCACATGTTGGTGCAGGAGCGCTGGGCCGGCGCGACGGCGCCCAGGGTGGCCAGGCCGGTCCAGGTCGCGCCGCTGTCGGTGGGGGCGTCGTTGGTTCCGGCGACGGCGCCGAGCGTGTGCTTGGTGGTCTTGGCGACCGTGCCGTTCATCCCGCTGAAGATGGTGGCGTGGCAGCCGGCGCAGGCCGAGCCGCCTGCCGACTCGCCGCCGCCGTCGACCACGCCGTTCAGGTGGAGCGTGGGATCGACCGAGGTGTTGGTGTAGGTGCCGCCGTGGCAGGTGCCGCAGGTCTGGCCGGCGGTGAGGGTGGGGTGCGTGCCGCCCGGGCCGTTGGTGGCGCTGACGCCGTGGCAGGAGCCGCAGACCACGGCGCTGGGCGCGGCCCAGGTGGGCGTGGCGTTGGCGCCGTTGGTGAAGTTGCCGTGGCAGTAAGTGGAGGAGCAGGTGAGCGTGGCCGCGCCGCCCGCGCCGTTCCAGACCGGCGCCACGCCGCCCGTCTTGGCCAGGGCCCCGAAGGTGACGACCGGGGTGCCGGTGACGTGGCTGGTGTCGCCGGCGGCCGGGACCGCGTGGCACTCGGTGCAGGCGATGGGCGTGCCGCGGAAGGTGAGGTTGCGCAGGTGCGCGTCGTGCGCGCCGACGCCGCGGGCGGTGGTGGCGGTGTTGCCCTTCGAGTCCTTGGAGGTGGCCGTCGCCCCGTAGCCGGGCGCGGCGAAGCTCGAGGTGCTGGCCACCGGCTTGGCGGCCACCGCGCCGCTGAGCTCGCCGTGGCAGGCGGTGCAGCCGGCCGGGAAGTCGCGGGTGCCGTTGATGTGGAGCGCCGTGTTCACCGTGGTGGGGCCGTAGCTGGCGTGGCAGTCGCCGCAGCTGGCCGACTGCGGGTGCTTGACGGTGGCGCCGATGGGGCCGGGAGGCTGGGCGGGGTTGGCGGCGCCCGGGCTGCCTGTGTTGCCGTGGCAGGAGTTGCAGGTCAGGCCGCTGGCCGTCCAGCTCGGGGTGGCGGCCAGGCCGCCGGTGAAGGTGCCGTGGCAGTAGTTGGTGCAGGTGGGGGTGGCCTCCCAGGTGGCCTGGGTGGGGGTGGTGGCGGCGCCGAGGTTGCCCGGCGTGGGGGTGAGGCCGCCG
>JAJYAW010000322.1 GCA_021779335.1 Myxococcales bacterium
CGGTGCTGGAGCGGCGGCACCGTCCCGGCGGTGGTGGCCGGGATCTCCGGCGTCACCGCGCTCGCCAGCGGCTCGCAGCACCTGTGCGCGGTCGCGGCGGGCGGCGCCGTCTGGTGCTGGGGGACGGCGCCCATGGGCAACGGCAACGTCTCCGAGACGCAGCCCACGCCCACGCGGGTCTCCGGCCTCACCGGGGTCGGCGTCCTCGCGGCCGGGCTGGAGCACACCTGCGCCCTGCGCACCGACCGCACCCTGACCTGCTGGGGCGCCAACAGCGAGGGGCAGCTGGCCACCGGCGACACCTTCCCGCGGCTCACGCCGACCGACCTGTCGGGCGGGGCCATCTACTGGGGGCCCTGAGCGCCGGGCGGCGCCTCGGGGGAGCGCCCGCGCCGATTGACGCCCCCGGGCGGCGCCCCTACATTCGTACCCCATGCGCTACCTCGGCCTCGACCTCGGGCGCGCCCGCATCGGGCTGGCGCTCGCCGACGACGTGCTGCGCACGGCGCGCCCCCACTCGACCGTCCACCGCCGCGGCGACGCCGCGGACCTGGCCGCCATCGGCGAGGTGGCCCGGCAGTTCGAGGTCACGCGGGCGGTGGTGGGGCTGCCGCTCCACATGGACGGGAGCGAGGGCGACTCGGCCCGCTTCGCGCGCGCCTTCGCCGGCAAGCTCGGCGCGGCCCTCGGCGTGCCGGTTGCGCTCCAGGACGAGCGGCTCTCGACCTTCGAGGCCGAGGGGCGGCTGCGCGAGCGCGGCGTCCCGGCCCGCGCGCAGCGGGCCCTGGTCGACGCCGAGGCGGCGGCGGTCATCCTGCAGTCCTGGCTGGACGGCCCGGACGGCTCGGTCGGCCCCCGTCGGAGCACCCCGTGAAGCGCCTCCTCGCCGTCGTCGGCGCCCTCCTGCTGGCCGGCCTGGCCGCCGCCGGCGCCTTCGCCTGGGTGACGTGGCACGAGCTCGAGACCTTCCGCACCACCCCGCACGGCGGCGCCGAGGAGAAGGTGGTGGTGATCCCGCCGGGCAGCTCGCCCCGCGCCGTGGTGCGCGCCCTGGCCAGGGCCGGCGTCCTGGCCGACGGCGAGGTGGCCTGGCGCTACGTCCACTGGCTGAAGCGCGACCGCCGGCCCTTCAAGGCGGGCGAGTACGCCTTCGCCGGCCCGCTCACGCCCGACCAGGCGCTGGAGCGGGTCTACAAGGGCGAGATCAAGCTCTACCGCTTCACCGTGCCGGAGGGGCTGCGCGTCGAGGAGACGGCCGAGATCGTCGGCCGCAGCGGCCTGGCCAGCGAGCAGTCCTTCACGCTGCTGGCGCGGGATCCGGCCGTGGCCCGCTCGCTCGGCGTCCCCTTCGACTCGCTGGAGGGCTACCTCTTCCCGGACACCTACGCCTTCGCCAGGGGGACCACGGCGCTCCAGATCGCCGAGACCATGGTCCGGCGCACCCGCGAGGAGTACGCCATCGCGAGCGCCGCCCGCGGCCCGGACGTCCGGCTCGACGAGGGGGAGGCGGTCACGCTGGCCTCGATCATCGAGAAGGAGACCGGCCAGCCCACCGAGCGGCCGCGCATCTCCTGCGTCTTCCACAACCGGCTGGCCCGGCACATGCGGCTGGCCACCGATCCCACCGTGATGTACGCCACCTTCCTCCGCACCGGCCGGTGGTCCAGGAACATCTCCCACGCCGATCTGAGGACCCCGCACCCGTACAACACCTACCTCGTGGCCGGCCTGCCCCCGGGGCCCATCGCCAGCCCAGGCGCCGCCTCGCTGCGGGCGGCCCTCGACCCCATCGCCTGCCAGGACCTCTTCTTCGTCTCGCGCAACGACGGCACGCACGTCTTCTGTCCCGACCTGGCCTGCCACGAGGCGGCGGTGCACCGGTGGCAGGTGGAGTACTTCCGGCAGAAGCGCCCTTGAGCGGCGGCGCCGTGTGGGCCTGCGTCGCACACCGCTGAATTTCGGTTCATCGTGGGACCATGCTAGCTTCCCGCCCCAATGGACCGACTCGACGACGCGCCTCGCAGCCGCCGCGGGCCGATCTTTCTCCTGGCCGGCCTGGCGCTGGCGTCGGCGGCCGGGCTAGTCGCCTGGCGGCTGCTGGACCCGGCGGCCGCAGCCCCGCCGGCCGCGCCCGCCCCGATCGCCCAGGCCGCCCAGGCCGCCCCGCCTCCAGCCCCGCCTCCACCTCCGCCGCCGCCGGCGCGCTTCGAGTCCGCCACCCTGCGGCTCGGACGAGATCAGACCATCGGCCAGGTGCTCCCGAAGCTCGGCCTGCCCGCCGCCGAGGCCAGCGCGGTGGTGGCCGCGCTGCAGCCGCTCTTCCCCTGCCGCAAGGCGCGGGCCGGCGACCAGCTCGTGGTGGAGCGGCGCGCCGGCGAGAAGGCGCTCTACCGCTTCACCTACCGGCAGGGGCGCGCCGACGAGTGGATCGTCTCCCGCGCCGGCGACGGGACGCTCCAGGCGGCCAAGCGGCCCGTGGCGCTCACCACCGAGGTGGCGCGCGTCGCCGTCACGGTGCACGGCTCCCTCTACGAGTCGCTGGAGCGGACCGAGGAGGACCCCAGCCTGGCGATCCTGGCCGCCGACGTGCTCGCCTGGGACGTCGACTTCTACCGCGACGTCCGCGGCGGCGACCGGCTGAAGGTGCTGGTGGAGAAGACGGCCGCCGACGGGCAGTTCCTCCGCTACGGCGAGGTGCTGGCCGTCGAGTACGAGGGGAGCGCGGCCGGCAAGAAGCGGCTCTTCCGCTGGACGGCGCCGGACGGCCAGACCAGCTACTTCGACGACGACGGGCAGAGCGCGCGGCGCGGCTTCCTCAAGACCCCGCTCAAGTTCGCCCACGTCACCTCGGGCTTCGGCAACCGCCACCACCCCCTGCTCGGCTACCAGGCCGCGCACATGGGCATCGACTACGGCGCGCCCATCGGCACGCCGGTCTGGGCGGTGGGCGACGGCGTGGTCCAGCAGGCCGGCTGGAACGGCGGCTGCGGCAACTCGGTGACCCTCCGCCACCGCAACGGCCTGGTGACGCTCTACTGCCACCTCTCGGCGGTGCTCGTCTCGGCGGGCAAGCCGGTCACGCAGAAGCAGGTCATCGGCCTGGTCGGCTCGACGGGCCTCTCCACCGGCCCGCACCTGCACTACGCGGTGCTGCGCGGCGGCGCCTACATGAACCCGGCCCAGCTCAAGGTGCCGCGCGACGCGCCGGTCAAGGCCGCCTGGCTGCCCGGCTTCCAGGCCGCCATCCGCCCGCTGGCCGCCCGGCTCGACGGCGAGCCGGTGGCGACGCGCTGACGGCGCGGCGGACCGGGGGGCGCGCCGTCAGCCCGCCCGGGCCGGCGCGCTCCGGACCACCGCCAGGTGGAGCCCCGGCAGGATCTCCGAGATCACGTCGTACTCCAGCACCTGGCCGCCCACCGCCGTGGAGGCGGTGGCGGTGCCGGCCGGCCGAGCGCGCCGCGCCGGCGCCGAGAGATCCAGGTCGGTGCTGGCCACCTCGGCCGGGCAGCGGCCGCGCAGCGCCTCGGCCCCCACGCCGAGGAGCCGCTCCATGGCCGGGTTGGCGTCGACGCAGCGCCCGGCCTCGTCCACGATGACCAGGCCGTCGCGGGCCTGGTCGAAGACGGCGCGCGCCAGCCGCTCCCTGGCCCGCAGCGCCTCCTGGGCGGCGCGGCCGTCGATGGTGGTGGCCACCACGTTGGCCACTGTCTCCAGGAAGTGGGTCTCCGCCTCCTCGAACTGGTGGGGCTCGCGCCCCGCCACCAGCAGCACGCCGTGGACGCTGGCGGTCCCCCGCACCGGCACGGCCAGGGCGCTGCGGGCGCCGGCCGCGCCCAGCAGGGGGTCCGCCACCCGGGCGTCCCGCCCCAGGTCGGCGCTGTGGAAGGGGACGCCGGCGGCGTGGACCAGCCCGGCCACCGTCATCACCGCCGCCACCGGCCGGGCCGCCGCCTCCTCGGGCAGCCCCGCCCCGGCGCGCACCCGCAGGCCGCCGTCGCCCCGATCCAGGTAGGCGCCCACCTCCACGGCCAGGCCGCTGGCGGACAGGGCCGCCGCCGCGTCGAGCACGTCCTGCACCCGCGGCAGCCCGAGGGCGAGCTGGCTCACCCGGGCCAGCGCCGCCGCCCTGCGGAGCTGCCGCTCGGTGGCCGCCTGGGCCTCGGACACGCCGCCGGACTGGCCG